>JAMQPI010000310.1 GCA_023717565.1 Pyrinomonadaceae bacterium
CAAGATTGTCGATCTGCTGGCGGAGCGTTTCGATATTGTGGTCCGTTATCAGGGCGGACACAACGCCGGCCACTCTGTGCAGGTTGGTGATCGCTCCTTCGTGTTGCACCTGCTTCCTTCCGGGATCGTACACCAGGGCAATATCTGCGTGCTCGGCAATGGCATGGTGATCGATCCGAAAGCATTCTTTGAAGAAGCCGACCGACTGATGGAACAGGGTATTGAGGTCTCGCCCGACAGGGTCAAGATCAGTTCGCGTGCGCACCTGATACTTCCCTACCATCGGGCTCTAGACCACACCAGCGAAGAGCGGCTCGGCAATGAGAAAGTTGGTACGACCCTGCGAGGGATTGGACCGGCTTACGAGGACAAGGCAGGCCGTAGGGGAATCCGCACGGCCGACGCCCTGGTGCCTGATGTCTTGCGGTCTCGGATTGAGCGAAATCTCGAAGATGCGAACCGGATCATCCAGGCTTATGGTGGTGAGAAACTCGACGTCGACGAGATCTTCAACGAGATGTCGAGACTCACTGAACGACTCGGCAACTTCATCGGCGATACGACACACTATCTGAATATGGCGGCCGCCGCAGGGCAGTCAATACTTCTCGAAGGGGCGCAGGCGACGCTGCTGGACGTAGATCATGGGACCTACCCGTTCGTTACCTCATCGAGTACTACCGTGGGTGGCGCGATTTGTGGTACCGGTCTCGCGCCAAATCGACTCACCGGCGTGCTGGGGATTGTGCGCACGTATACGACGCGTGTCGGTGAGGGACCATTCCCAACTGAGATGCTTGAAGGTGAGGCTGAACTGGGCCAGCTCATTCGCGAGCGTGGCCGCGAGTACGGCGCCTCCACGGGTCGACCACGTCGCTGCGGCTGGTTTGACGCGTTCGCCACGCGTTACGCCGCGGAGATCAACGGCTTCACGTCGGTGGCGCTCACCAAGCTGGACGTGCTCGACTCTCTGGATGAGATAAAGGTCTGCACTGGTTACAAGTTGGATGGGCGAGTCCTTGATTCGCTCCCGGCTGTTGCTCAGGACCTGCGTCGCATCGAACCGATCTACGCAACGCTGCCGGGCTGGAAATCTTCCACGGTGGGCACTACTGATATGAATTCCCTTCCCGCTAATGCCCGCCGCTACGTCGACTTTCTCTCCGAACAAATTGGTGTAGAAATCGGCTTAGTCTCCACCGGCCCTGAGCGCTCCCAAACAATCATCGTCCACGACTCCGCCCTCGGCACCTGGCTCGCCAACTAATTCAAAGTCCAACGTAAATGTCCGATATGCTTCAGCTTGTCGTCGAGATGGGCAAGGCTCAATGTGCGACGCTAGTGGTAGTTTCATGACTTGAGTGTCCATAATGTTGACGACAAGCTGAAGCATGTCGGACATTTACGTTGGACATTGGACGTTGGACTTTCCGTTAGGTAGAATGCCATTCATCCGTTTGATGTGGGCCGATAGCTCAGTCGGTAGAGCAACTGGCTTTTAACCAGTGGGTCGCAGGTTCGAGTCCTGCTCGGCTCAAATTCAATAACTCACCCAAACAAAGAAAGGCGGTGGCTCACCAGGCCGCAAGATCTTATGGCAAAAAAACAGAACAGTGGACTCTCCGTAAAAGCTCATCGTGGAGATGCCAAAACACTTGTCGCTTTAAATCTGCCTAAAGCGAAGACGAAGAATCTGGCGGGGTCTTCGATCGAAGTCGCTCCCAAGGGCCAGAAATCGTACTTTCTGCAAGAATAACTTGCGGTTCAAAGTGGATCGCTTGCTATTCCGTTCGTGACGTTTGTGACTTCCATACACCTATGAAAAACCGGAATTCAATTAGCTCCAGGCGTGATTTCTTAAGACGATGTTCGCTGGCGACGGCGGGGCTCGCTGCTGGAATTAGTCTTCATCCGCGCCTGACCACTATGGGTCGTTTCGGAGAGCGCCGACTGGGTGTGGCATTGCTCGGGCTGGGCCGGTACGCGACCGGACAACTGGGACCCGCCTTATTGGAAACTAAGCGTTGTTATCTCGCCGGCGTTGTGACAGGCCATCCGGAGAAGGCCCAGAAGTGGGCACAAACCTACAAGCTGAATAAGAAGAACCTTTACAACTACGAGAACCTCGATCGGATTGCTGACAATCCGGAGATTGATATCATCTACGTGGTTACGCCTCCAGGTCTTCATCCCGAGTTCGTGATCCGGGCGGCTAAAGCAGGCAAGCACGTAATCTCGGAAAAGCCGATGGCCACAACCGTAGCTGACTGCGATCGGATGATCGCCGCGTGCAAAGCGGCTAAGGTAAAACTCGGCATCGGCTATCGTCTGCACTACGATCCCTTTCACAAAGAAATGGTGCGCCTGTCCAGCCAGTCAGAGCTTGGGCCAATCACCGGGATGACGGGTCGCTTTGCCTTTGTGCTGGGCGAACGCGAGTTTCGGATCGACAAGAAGCTGGGCGGCGGCGGACCGCTGATGGATCTGGGTATTTACCTTATCCACGCCGCTTGTATGGCCACCGGGAGCACGCCGGTTTCAGTAAAGGCACACGAAGAACCAAAACAAAAGCCGGAACTCTTCAATGAGGTCGAAGAATCTCTTAGTTGGACCATGGAGTTTTCAACCGGCGCCAAATTGGATGCGTCTACCAGCTTCAACGGTAGCGGCAACCAGTTTCGGGTTGAGGGAAAGAAGGGTTGGATCGAGTTCAAACAGGCGTTTTCTTATCGCGGTCTCGTCTGTGATACGAGTCGCGGGCCGATGACCTACCCGACAATCAATCAGCAAGCCGCCCAGATGGATGATTTTGCTGACTGTATCCTGACTGGCCGCGACACCATCGTGCCAGGTGAACTTGGCCGTCGTGATATGCAGATAATCACCGCTATCTATGAATCTGCGCGAACAGGCAGAAGCGTGTCGGTCCGGACTAGCGGCGGACTAGCGATAACCACCCCAGAGTATCGACAAACTCCCAGCGTTGATAGATACCGCGCGGCGGTACCGACCTCATGAGACCGCCGCGCCGAGTCACTGCAACCGCCGCTGCCTGAGCCTCCTTCGCTGTAAAGCTGCCAGCCCTCCCAATCCACTTCCTAGCAACAACATAGTCATGGGCTCAGGCACCGGTGCCGTACCAGCCTGAGTTACCGTCACTGTCGCAAACTGCGAGGTGAAGACAATCGGAGTCGTCGCGCCGGTAATATCGATCACGAATAGAGCGTTGGCTCCCGTGGGGTCCGACGTCGTAAACGGCGTGAACGTGCTGTTGAGCAGGAAGAACGAGAATGAATCGGGTGTGGAACCCCCGACGAAATTCGAACTGAGCGTCAGTGAAAACGTCGTTAAGCCGCTTCCGAACGTAGTGCCCTGCAAGAATTCGTTGAAGAACACAGACGTTGTTAGTATCAAAGGTGGGCCGGTCAGCGAGCCCGTTACATTGCCGGCGCTGGACGACAAACCCAACACTCCCGTCGTGGTGAACGCGGCAATTGTAGCCGTGTTGTTCTGCAACGGAATTCCGCCGAGAAAATCGAAGGCCAGGAACCCCGCGGTACCGGCAATCGGTGTCGTGTTGATCGACACATTAAAAGTGATGGGATCAGCCGATGCTCGCGTGAAACTGAGCAGCGCGCAGGCAACTAAGAGGATGGATCGAAACAGCGTTTTCATGATTCCTCCTTGGAATATTCCTGATTAGGGGGCAACCGAAGTACGGTACAAATTCAGTGAATAGTTAATCGCGCTCCGGTCGGGATTAAGGAATCGCAGGGTGAATTGCGCACTGCCGCCCGGCGGCAATGATAAGCCTTCACCCGGAAGAGGTATCGTCAGGTAAGAACTGCCAACCGGCGCCAGAGCCTCCGTTAAGCCCGATTTATTAACCAGGGTCACGTTAGGCGTCAGGCCGGAGAACACGAGGTATAGGGAAGCCGGCAGCGTCACAGCTGACGTGTTGGTAATCCTCAAGTCCTGAACGAAGAAGCCAGTCACGCGATCCAACCTGAGCCCAGATCGGGAGATGGTCACTTGTGACGTGAGATCGGCTGGCGCCAGCGGGCTCGCCGGATCTTCCACCACAAAAGTCGCAAAGTCAGAAAGGCTTCCGCTCCTCGCGGCGACGGAGCCAAAGCCCTGGCCTACGATCTGGACCAACCCGTCACCGTTTACTGTCACCACTGATTCGTTGCTGGATGTGTAAGTGGTGCCAGTGAATGGCGAGGTGAGATCGAGCACCGAGCCGTCGGCGTAGGTTCCGTTAAGGTACAACTGCTGATCTGGCGCGTCTGGTGCAACCAGGAAGTTGTGTTGCTGCAGCGCGATGCTGTCGGGAGTTCCAGTCGGCCTGATGCCAACAACCACAGGAGCACCCGCGAAGTAATTTCCAACCGTATCGGTGAAATCCGGTGTGATCG
Source organism: Pyrinomonadaceae bacterium (assembly GCA_023717565.1). GTDB lineage: Bacteria > Acidobacteriota > Blastocatellia > Pyrinomonadales > Pyrinomonadaceae > PSRF01. The sequence goes on from JAMQPI010000310.1 coordinate 4,419, forward strand.
TTAGAGGTCCGGTGATCGCCGGCGGAACAACAAACGTTGCCGAGAAGCTCAGGCCAGCAGTGAAGGTAGCAGAAACATGCGTCAGGTTTTCCAGCGTTGCGCCTACCGTGTTGGCAGGCGTGAGCGGCGGCGCTAACTCCACAACCATATTGACTGTTTCTCCGGGAGCGAAGATGGTTCCAGCAGCCGGGCTCGTTAGAGTTACCCGGGGATCTACAGCGGCGGGAACATCATCTCCACCCTTGCCGATTGCTTCCTTATTGAAATACGTTTGCGAAGCCAGAGGATTGGCCGCTCCTCTCATTGGGCCCCCTGGTCCGCACTGGTTCGCATAGTCCTGCTGGTCAAGTGCCCCGCCTCGCCCAGGTACCGTCCTGGGAGTACCGGCTCCATTCGACAGCACCCCTGGCAACGTCGACGCGAGACCGCTGTCTGGCCCGTCGAGGATCTGAAACGATCTAGTCGCTACGTTGGCGCCATCTGTGATGCCGCGTTGCACGCCGGGAATTCCGGGGATGTGGAAGTGAATGTACTCGGTGAAGTTGACACCGCCGAGGCCACCTTGCTGGCTGGACAGCGGCACTACCGCATCATTCATTTCACGGAAGCGAAATCCATCTACCGTCGCCTGAGGAAAGTGGAACGCGAAGTTGGTGCATATCGCCGCACCGCTGACTGGATCAAATACATAGTTAGTGCAGTACCTTTCAGTCAGCGCGCTCTCGAACGACTTGATGCCGAAGAAAGTCGCACCGCCCCAATACGGCGCAGGACTCGCAGGAGTGCCGGCTGGACCACCCGTTCCGGTGATTACCTGCGACTTCAGATTTGTGCCACCAGACATCACCTGCAACGCGGGACTGTTTTCCGACAGATCGCAGACCGCGCCGTTCACAATGCTGCCACCAGTGATGCCGTTGACCGTCGCCACGGCCCTCGCAGGGTTTACTCGGTGCAGTCCGACGAGCAGATTAGCGAAGTTACTTCCGAAATGTGGCGTATCGAGCGTAATCAGCCGGTGTACGTCGCCCTTGTCTAGGTTGTCGGGCCGCATATAGTTAGCGCTGCCCGCAAAGAGGCGCGTCAACAACCCTCCCATGCTGTGACCTATTACGTCGGCTTGGGTGCCGGCGTAACCCTTGCGCCGGAAATTGGTGAGAGCTTGATTGATGAACCCCTGCACCCGCGTTTGATTTGTCGAGAAACTTGAGCCATTGGTTGGCCGATAGTCTCCAGCATATGTTGTATGAGTCTGATCGTTGCGCACGAAGTCGCTGTTCCAGCCACTACCATCGCTCCAGACTCCGTGAATCAACATCACTGGCGGGCGAACGATCTTTGTCTGCGCGCGAAACCTGCTGGTATTCCCGTTGCCAATATTAGGAGTGAAGGTGAACTCCACCGTGATGGTCCGGCTGTTCGATGAATCGCCGTAGAAGCTCGGCGGCGTGTAGTAGGAGAAGCCGTAGTTCAAGCCGGAGACGGGTTGCGTCGTGGTCAACGGCGTCTGAACTGTGCCCTGATCCAGAGAAGAAGTGGAGACGATCTCGAAACAGCCGGTCCCGGTCAGACCCGAAACCGTTCGCAGCAGCAGAGCATTCACTCCATCACTGGCAACACCCTGGATCGGCAGGCCACACATCGCCTGGAGTGCCGGATTGGTTGTTAACGCTGAAGCACCGGCATCGCGGCAGGCCTTAATGGGATCGTTGGCGTCCAGAAACTTCTTATCGATGCCGGCGCCAGACTTGTTGACGTCCCAGGCGCCGAGGGGAAAAACGCTCACGACGAAGCCAGGTGTCAGAGGTGTGATTCTGAGCAGCGTCTGGCCCACGCTAATACCGAAAATCGTGAAGCGGTTACTCACTGTTTGCCCTTCCGGGATGGTGACAATCGGCAGAAACCCTTGTCTCGTGTCTCCCGCGGCAACAAAAGCGGGATTGTCCGAGCTCAGCCGAAACACGGCGCCACCCATAGGCGCCGGCGCACCAATCACGACGGACAGGTTCAGAGGCTGACCCACGGGAACAGAAATGGAGTCCAATAAGCCGCCCTGATTCGGACATCCGGGTACGGCGTTGGGGGTTACCGAGTTGATGGTTCCGGGACTTTCCGGAAGGAATGGGCGAGGCTGATTCTGCGCGAAGACTGTCAAGCAGGTGCAGAACCCAACCAGGATCAGAGCCGAGGGCTTGAGGAATGACATTTTTGGCCTCCTTGGTAATGGCTAGAGGCAGTTGCTGAATTGAGGTGGATAGCGGTCGGATCGCCATCACCTCAAATGTCGCCACTGCGTGAGCGAACAGTTAGTGTGCGAAAGGCGCACACAGAACGGCAGACCTACGTTCCTGATGTCAGAGTCGTGTTAACCCGAGTTGAAGAGATTTGGAGTTTGTGCGCAACTGTCCTACTCCCACGAAGAACGTCGCTGTGTCCTGAATGCTGTCCCCTTGAAATCCCACGTAAAGAGAACCTATCTAACAACCGGCCTTGGATGCAAAACGAGGTGAACTGAACGAGATGGCCGCCGATAACTCCACGAAATGTGGTTGGTTGTTCCCTGAGAGGGAGAGCCGCAAACGACTGACCACGGCTTCGTACTGACTATCGGTTCGGGTACTCTACGCTCATTCTGCGTCAGTCGCAAGACTTCTCTGGATAGACGAGATTGACTCAATGACCGGCTGATTCCGACGATCCACGAATGCACCGATCCTGGCGGACTGAGCTTGAAATCGCAGATGGACTTCTGCTCGATTGACTGCGCACGCCCTTCTCGCGACTGCACCGCAAACTCGCTAGAATCCCTTATTTCTCTGCTTTTTGAGACCTGCAAACTCAGGCCCCAATCAACTCTTGATACGCCGACGCCTCCGCCAAGCGGTACCCAGACCCGCGAGACCGCTACCCAGTAATAGCAGGCTCGTCGGCTCCGGTATCGGCCGAATGGTCAAAGTTAGACTGCCGAGTCGCACAGTACCAGGCCCGAGTTGCGAATAGGTCAACACGGCCACTCCGTCCGTCAACAACGAAAGATTGCCGGCAGATAAATGGAAGACAAACGGGGTCGGACCAGATGTTCCGAAGGCTCCCGTGCACGGCGCACCGGTAGCACACTGGGTAGTCTGGAGACTGTCGAGAAAGAGTGTTACCGGCGCAGTAGTACCGTTGATGGAATTTCCAAACGTACCGCTTAACGTCGCCGAGCCTATCTCAAATCCGGCCGGTAAGGTGAAACTGAAAGTCGCAACTGTCAGCTGCGGACGGGGAAAAACACCACCAACAGTAAACGGACCGTTGAAGTCGGGAACCGTCAACGTGATTGCGTCAGCCCGCGCAGCCCTGGCTGAGCACAGGCACAGGACGACAAATAGAAACATTATGAAACCAGACTTGTGTGAACGAAGCATGTCTTATCCTCTCAGTTGTATTGGCCTCTAAACACAGAGGCACCTTCGTGTTTTGTGAAGTGCGGTGACAAAGGTCGAAGCAACCCTTTGCAACCTTTCGGAGATCGCTGAACAAGATAAAGTTCGAGTACCGCAAAATACACAGGTCGAGGGATCTATCAAGTTAAGTTCAATTGAACACTCTGTGAACTCTTCACCTCCCTTCTGTTGACACCTCATTCTTAATAATCCGTTCATCGAAAGTTTACAGGCACATAACAACTCCTCCTTAAGATGCGAGCCTAACCTAAAAACCAAAGGAGAGTTGAAGTGGGAAAACTGAACAGACGATCATTCCTTGGGCGTACAGCGGTGGCGGGCGGCGCGGTTCTGGCTCTGGAAGGGCTGATGGCCAGCAGCAAAATGTTATCTCTGCCAGGCAGCCGCGTGTACGCAGGCGGGGCCGGCGACTACGGCCCACTCATTGCCCAGGCTTCAAACAACACCGGTGCGATGCGTCTCAAGCTGCCGGCAGGATTTCAGTACACGGTCATCGGCACGCAGGGCACTGTCATGGGAGATGGCCGCCCCACGCCGGCCGCCCACGACGGCATGGCGGCTTTTGACGCCTACGGAATGATCCATCTCGTGCGGAATCACGAGCTGCAAGGAGGCGCCGCGTCGAGTGTTGCCTTCGGCTCGATTCCTTACGATCCCAAGGCCCTCGGGGGAACCACAACGGTCGTTGTCGATCCAGTAACCCGGCTGGTGGCTTACGACTTTGCTTCACTGAGCGGCACAGTACGAAACTGCGCCGGCGGTCCGACGCCATGGGGTTCCTGGCTAACTTGCGAGGAGACGTTGTTGGCCCCAGCGGCGAACAACTCCTACACTAAACGTCATGGGTACATCTTCGAAGTCGCAGCTGCTAATTACGGTGAGACAACTCCGGTTGCACTGACTGCGATGGGACGTTTTGAACACGAAGCTGTAGCCGTAGACCCGGCAACCAGCATTATTTACGAAACCGAAGACGCGAACCCCAGTGGCTTCTATCGCTTTGTGCCGAGCCAGCCCGGTTCGATTGGGCAGCCGGCGAATCTTGCAGCAGGAGGTACGCTCCAAATGCTGGCCGTGGCCGGACAATCAGGCTACGACACCAGAACTGGGGAGACGCCGGGAGTGCCTCTGGATGCAGTCTGGGTCAATATCGATTTCCCGGATCCGCAAACCGGACAGCCATCATGCGTCAATCAGGGTATCGCGAGGGGCGGTGCGAGGTTCGCGCGGTTGGAAGGCGCCTGGTATGGCAACGGCAGTATCTTCTTCGTCTCAACTAGCGGTGGCAACTCGGGGCTTGGTCAGGTTTGGGAGTACACGCCTACCGGGGCTGACACCGGCATCTTGAAGCTCGTATATGAGTCAACCAGTTCGGCCGTACTGGAAGCACCCGACAATCTTCACTTCACTCCTCGCGGGGGCATCTTGCTTTGTGAGGATGGAGGCGGGTTAAATTTCTTACGAGGATTGACTCCAGCAGGTGTGGTCTTCGATTTCGTCGGCCACAACGCCTCCAATAGCGAAGTTGCCGGCGCAACTTTCAGTGGTGATGGCCAAACTCTCTTCTTCAATTACCAGGGCACCGGCGAAACGTTTGCTGTCTGGCCCCGGGATGGGCACTCGTGGGAAGAAGGTGCGCTGTAAACGCCTCCTTGCCAGCCTTAGATCCAACGGAAGAATCGATCCCACTAAATCACACGAAACAACACGAAAGGAATTTAGTGTTGTTTCGTGTAGTTTCGTGGATTCTGTCTGTAGTCCGATTGGTTTTGAGAAATACTCGGTAACAGCATTTGACGACTTGTTCTATGGGGCTGGATAAATCCTCGCGGCCCAACCACCGCCGGCCGACATCTTGATCTTCAGTTTGGTAGTTCTACCAACTCGGCTTCTTACCTTCAGGTAGTCACTGCCATGGCGGTCGGAGTTGACACCGTCTTGATAAGCGTCCATTTGAAAGCTGCCCTCAGGAAGAAAAGAAAGGTCCGCTGACAATTCTCGCGGCGTCCAGTCGGTCATTGCTCCCAGATACCAATCGCGACCGCTACGGCGGGCCATCATCACATAGTCACCCATCCGGGCGTCCACCACCCTGGTTTCGTCCCAGACCGTAGGCACCGGGCCCAGGAACTCCATTACTTCGGGTTCCCGCAGATAGTTTGACGGATTGTCGGCCAGCATTTGCAGCGGACTCTCGTAGATCACGTACATCGCAAGTTGATGGCACCTTGTCCCCTGGCTCATCGGCTGCTCGAAGATCGGAACAAAGCTGGCCTTCTGGGCATTGACCATCGCGCCTGGCGTGTAATCCATCGGTCCAACAAACATTCGACTGAACGGTAACGTTACATCATGCTCCGGCTCCGCGTATTTGCTCCACTTACTCTGTTCGAGACCTCTGACTCCTTCAGTGGAAATCAGGTTCGGCCAGGTGCGAGTCATGATCGCCGGCCTGATGGCTCCATGAAAATCGACGAGCATCTTACGCTTAGCCGCCTCGCGAGAAATCTTATGATAGAAGTTTATTACCGGCTGATCGTCCCGTTGCATGAAGTCGACTTTGATCCCTTTGACACCCCACTTTTGAAACTGGTCGAGTGCGGGTTCGAGTTGGTCGTCGAGCGTCTTCCAAACCACCCACAAAATAATCCCAACTTTCTTCTGCCGGCCATACTCCGTCAGTTCCGCTATGTTCATCTCAGGAACGACGTCCAGGAGATTTCCCAGCTTGTACCAGCCTTCGTCCAGAATGATGTACTGGATGCCGTATTTTGACGCGAAGTCGATGAAGTACTTGTAGGTCTCTGTGTTGACCCCGGATTTGAAAGGCACGTTGTAGATATTATTTGCGTTCCACCAGTCCCAGGCTACCTTCCCCGGCTTGATCCAGGAGGTGTCTTCAACCTGAGAAGGACTGGCCAGGAGGTAGACAAGTTGATTTGTCAACAGGTCTCCATCCTTCTCAGCAAGACCCAGGAGTCGCCAGGGAAACGTCCGTTTGCCACGGGTAACAGCTATGTAGTCGGCAGCCTGGGTTACCCGCAAGTCTCGGTCCCTGGTTAGTTGCTCCTTAAGAGGAAAGGGTGGAAACACACCGGCAAGACTGTTGCCGCTGTTGCCTCGGAACCATAGTCCGGGATAGTCCTCAACATCCGCGTCCGCGACAGCTATCTTGATACCATCGCCCGCATCCACAACTACCGGCACACTCCCGAGCGTTTGCGGCGTAATGCTCTTCAACGAAACGTAGCCAAACTCTCGTTCGTTGTGCGAAAAGAAGCTTTCTTCCTTGGGATAGTAAACAGAATAGTTTGAGGCAAAGTTAAGATTAACTTCCTCAGCATAGATCTTTACTTCACTTCGCGGCAGCGACGTCTCGAACCGGTAGGCCACACCTTCGTTGTAAGCGCGAAACACCACGGTGTAATCGCCCTCCATCTCCAGCCGCAGCTCGGCAAAGTGTTCATGAATGCGAGCAGACTTCTGCGCCACCGGAGCGACCAGCTGTTGTTCGACCGACCGCCGGTGAGGAGTAATGACCTTCGGATCCTGGCCCAATACGGCCTTATCAACCGTCATGGTAGCCGTCGCATCCTGAACCAAGGTCTTCCCCTTGAATAGGACGCTATATGAGAGTCGACCGAGGGTCTTCACCTTGATTTGAACTCGACCATCAGGCGAGCTCAGGTCGAAGTCTGACTGACCCGAAATAGTGGTTGCCGCGCAGAACAGGGCAGCTAACACGACAGCTATGCGCGCACACTTCCACCTACCGTCTGAACATTTTCCGAGCATCGGTTAAGCCTCCGCTACGTTAGATTTGCTTCCGCCGTCGTATGTGAGGAGGTCATTGTTGCGCCTTCGTCTTTTCCGTCGATGGCCATTGTTCGCGTGGAACGTTGCGATAGATGTCGTCCATCTTGTGATAGCCATCTTTGACAATCGTCTGAACGATGTTGTCCTTATTAACTACTATCGGCTCCAGCAGAATTGATGGCACATCGATCTTCCCATTATTAACCTTGGAGGTCGTCTCGAGCTTCTCGTGTCGCCCCAAAGCAACCGCGGCTTCGGCAGCCCGTCGGGCCAGTTGGGCTATTGGCTTATAGACAGTCATTGACTGGGTTCCGGCTACAATCCGCTGTAATCCGCCCAGATCGGCATCCTGACCTGAAACCAGGACCTTGCCGGCAAGTTTCTGTCCTTCCAAGGCCTGCACTGAACCTCCCGCAGTCGCATCGTTCGACGCGACGATGGCTACCACATCATTGTTGGCTTGGGTCAGCGCATTCTCTGTTGCGCGCAAGGCTTCGCTGGCCAGCCAATCTTTGGCCCACTGGTCCGAGACAATCTTAATGCTCCCCTGGTCCACTGCCGGCTGCAGCACGTTCATCTGCCCTTTGCGAAACAGGAGCGCGTTATTATCTGTGGGGGCGCCACCGATTAACACGTAGTTGCCCTTCGGTGCCCGTTCTAGTAAATAGCGGGCTTGCAACTCACCAACCTTCTCGTTGTCAAATGACACGTAGAGTGCGGGCTCGCTATTTCGTATCAAGCGGTCATAAGCGATCACCGGCACATTCTGGCCTTTAGCAGCGTCCACGATTGATCCCATCACCTCACCGTTATGCGGGACTACAACCAGAACGTCTACTCCCTGCGTCAACAAGTTTTCCGCTTGTTGCATCTGCACGCGGTCATCGCCGTTAGCAGCCTGCACCACAACCTCCGCTCCCAATTCTTTGGCGTATTGCACAAAGAGATCGCGATCGCGTTGCCACCGCTCCTCTTTGAGAGTATCGAGCGAGAGCCCGATACGGATAGGACGTGGGCCGGCGGTAGCGCCAGTGTTCCCGGCTGGTTCTTTCGTGCAAGATAGTGTGGAAAGAACTATGACGGCGGTGATAGTCCCGGTCAGTAAACGCAAACCTATTCCATTTGGCATCAAGAACCTCGATATCATGAGAAATTGTAGAACGGTTTTGAACCTAACGATTCAGCCTCCCTCGACCACCTTGATGTATTTGTTGATCGGTGGGTTGGTAAGCTTATCAACACGCCCGCTGGGCCATTTGATTTCAACGCTGTCGATCTTCGTCGCTTTTCCTAGGCCCAGGATCTCGCGTGGATCGTGCGACGAAAGAAAGCTGCCACCACCGATCTTGAGACGGCGGTGCTTCACGCCTCCCGCCTCCCAACTGATAATTGCACCTACCGCACCCGGATTGCTCCGAGTAGAGACCAGCTGAAGTCCAAGCCAGTTGTTACGACTACCGCCCTCATTTCTAAGCAGTATCGGCGCTTCGCCGTTGTTGATGATCAGAACGTCGAGATCGCCATCGTTGTCATAATCTCCTACCGAAAGACCACGTGCGGGAAAATCTTTACTAAAGGCAGCGCCGGAAATCGCGCTCACGTTTTTGTACTTGCCGTTGACGTTTTCGAACAGCAACAAAGGCTCTTTGTACTTCACTTTCAGGGACTGAACCTCGATCATGTCGTCGGGATGTCCGTTCGCCAGAATCAAGTCGGGATCTCCATCGTTGTCATAATCAAAAAACTTCGAGCCCCAACCGCTGAGTAAGCGCGTAGCCGGCGCAATCTCGCCGGGGTTATCGAGGAAAGTCACATCCTTTTGGTTTTGATATAAGCTGAAGAGCTCCTGATCAATATTAGCCACGAACAAGTCCTGCCAGCCGTCCCCATCAAAGTCAGCCGCATCTACTCCCATACCCGAACGCGGTGATCCCGAATCGCTGTATGCCACTCCCGACACGAGACCCACCTCTTCAAATTTGTTCTTACCTTTGTTCAGAAAAAGGAAGTTGGCAACTGTATCGTTCGCTACGAATAAATCCATCAACCCGTCGTTGTTTACGTCGGTCGCGACCGCACCGAACGATTTCCCAAGCGCGCTGGCAATCCCCGAGTCTCTGCTTACGTCCGCGAACTTGCCGCCACCTTCGTTGTGAAACAAGTAGCTGGGGCGGGGCTTGAAAACCCGGGGCACGCAATAGTAGCGACGACCGATACGGTTGTCGCCGCAGAAAATTGTCCCCTTGCCGCTATATTGCACGAAGCTGGAGACAAAAAGATCGAGCTTGCTATCGTTATCGTAATCAAACCAGGTTGCGCAGGTTGACCAGTTTGGAGCAGCCACTCCGGCTTCGTCGGTGACCTCTTTGAAGGTGCCGTTACCGCTATTGTGGAATAAGACATTGCGCCCATAGTTAGTGACATACAGGTCCTGCCAGCCATCGCCGTCGTAATCCGCTGCCGCCGCGCCCATTCCGAAATGACCCATCTGCCCACAAGCGACCCCGGCTTTGTCCGTGACGTCGGTGAAGGAGCCGTCGCCGTTATTACGATAGAGAGCATTTTTAATCGGCGTTTTTGGCGTATAGAAGTCTGACGGCCCGCTATTAACCAGGTAAATGTCCATCCAGCCATCATTGTCGAAGTCGAAGAAAAGGCCACCACCACCACAGGTCTCCGGCAAATGGCGAGATTCGGAGCGGCCGTTGTCGTGCACCCAGTTAATTTTCGATTGAGATGGTGGAACTTCGGCAAAAACAATGGGAGTGGAGGGCGATACCTGGTTTGTTTTCGTTAGCGGTGCGGACGAATAAAGCCCAGTCTCAGTTACGGTGACCAAGCCGATCACCAGGGCTACTACAACAAGATATCTCATGCTTTGAGTTTCAATTAGGAAACTTTTCCCCAGGCTTTACTATCCGAATGTAGTGGTCAGTGAACTTGAAGTGCGCCGGCTTCACTTCTATTTTAGCCATATGGCACGTCGTGCAGTCTTTGTTGGCAACCGGACAACTCGATGAGCTACCCTGAGTTGCCGGCTTGCCTTTCAAAGCATGACACGCCAGACACTTCGGGTCGTAATGGGCTGCGTCCTCCTTGAGTGGCTCATGAGGATTATGGCACGCTGTGCAACTTATCTTCCGATCATCTGAGTAACACTTACTCAGGAAAATACGATACGGTTGAAACCGAACGTTATTGATCTCCATACTTCTCAGCAGCGAGAACTCCTCAGCGCCCCGATGGCAGGACGCACAAAACTGCTGCGTCAACTCGTCACCGCTAAGCCGCCCGGGGTTGAAAATTAGTTTTGTATCGGACTCACCTTCCTTAGCGGCGGCCACATGTTGTCCCCCCGGACCATGACAAGCTTCACAGCGAACGCCGTGTGCGAGTTTATCCAGTCGAACCTGGCCTGCGGTGACGGCACCGGTAGAGTGACAGCTGAAGCAACTCGACACTTCGTTCGGTGTGAGCAAGCGTCCAACGGCTGCTGTCAGCGACTCCGGAACCGAACGCGACGCGCCGATGGTAAAGTCGAGCCCCTTTGGTTCGTTGTAAAAACTGACCAGGCTCTCGTAGAACTTTCCCTCCTGCTGAAGCATGTATGTTTGACCCATTCTGCCTTGTCCGAAGGCATAAACTATGGGCAATGAGATTGTCTCCTTTCCGTCAGTCACCGAGTAAGAGCTTTGCTTACCGTTACGCTTGATCTCATATGAGTAAGGACCAACACGCATCGACAATTGCGGATTCTGGACCAGCACCCGGGAATCAGCGACAGGTTCCATTGCCAGGGCCATGCCAGTTTGCGCATATGCGCCAAACATCTTCTTATGACATTCACCACAGGCCTGGTCGCCCACAAACTCCGCGCCTGCAGGTACTCTTCTGGGATTCCATCGTTGTGCTGAGCTCACCTGGCCACTCGCGAGCGATGGTCCCCAGGAAGCAACCCCCACGGCCAACAAACCCAATATGATGGCAATCAAGGTCAGAGAATACTGGCTGACAGGTCGACTCATTATTTAGTTCGTTCTCGTTCGCATAATTCGAGGTGTTCGGCAATCCAGTCCTTTGTGCGACGGTCTACTGCGGGTTTGCCTTCTCCTGTTTCGGGTCGGGCTCTGGCCCGGGCCTCTGACCATCGCGCTTCTGCTCAAACTTGTCCTGGAGTTGCTTGAAGATCTCGCGCTCGCGGGCAGCATCTTGTTTCCGGCCACCGCGCGCGTAAGCTCGAGCGAGAGCGAAGTGCATTTCGGGACTTGAAGGCGCGAGTTTTATCCCTTCCTCCAGCTCTTTTATGGATCTGTCAATCTGGCCGAGCTCAAGAAGGATCCTCCCTAACACGTTTCGTGCCGCATATAATTTTGGCGCAAGTTGCACAGCCTTTTCAGCGAGAGGCAATGCTTCGTTGTATTGATCGCGCTTCAGGTACTCGAAAGCCATTTGGACCATCGCTGGAAAATGCGACGGTGAAATTTCCAGCTCTCGCTTGAACTCTTTAAGGGCAGTGTCCGCGTCCTGCGACAGCATGAAAACCCCGAATGCGTAATGAACATTTGGATCATTTGGGTACCGAGCCAACAGCACGTCAAAAGCCGCGCGTGCCTGATCCAAACGACGAGCGGCCATGTCAAATCCCGCCTGACCAGCTGTCATTACCTTTTCTCGCTTGTCCGGCGGAACCTCCTTAGGTAAATACGGCATTCTTAGCATCGTCAACCCAAAGGCTTCGATGACTTTCGGACTTTCGTGGCCAACCCGCATGAACTCCTTAAGGATGTCGTAGGAAATTTCGAACTGGTCAAAGCGGATATAGAGAAGCGCCGTATGGTAACGAACCACGGCCGCCAGTTCCGAATCGTCATTGACACCCAGAGATCGTCCTCGTTGCAACGAAACTACGGCCTGTTCGTACTCGGCGGTTTGAAACAAACATAAACCGAGCATTGCCCACGCCGGTCCTCTGGTGGGTTCAAGGGCCACGAGATTCTGAAAGGCGTTGCGGGCCTGAGTATAGTCGTCTTTTTGATAAAAGATTGCCCCCACATACCACCAGCCGTCCGGCCACTTTGGCCGAATGTTTAGAGCTTTGCCATAGAGTGAAATCGCCTCGTCGAATCGCTCCCCCAACCGGGCATCGTCGGCAAGCTTTACGAGTCGGTCAAACTCCGCACTGGCGTCGGTTGGTGCTACCCTTTGCGCAGTCGATGCTTTTGCTCTGGATTTGCGTGGTGTTTGAGCACTAGACAACGCGGGACACACCAGCAACAGTGCCACTAGTATTAACTTCCAGTTCAGAATCTTAGCAGTGGCCACAAGAAACCTATTGCGGCTGCGGTTGCTTTGTGATGCCATTGGAATTTGAGGGAGGCTTAGGAGAAACATTCTGATCCGCTCCACCCGGTGAACCTGGTTGTTTAGCTTGCTGCTCATCGCTCAATTTTTGAATGATTGCTTTCTGACGATCGCCATCCTCTTTGCGATTCAACCGGTAATAAACTGACGCCAACAGGACTCGGGCCTCGATAAAGTCCTCGTACTCTTTCAAAACGCCCTCGAGCAGTGGCCGGGCCTCACCTGGCTTTCCGGCTACAGCATAGACCGCGGCCAAGTGGTAACGAGCATACTGATCCCGGGGGCGCAAGCCGATCGCTCGTAACAAATGGTTTTTGGCTTCATCAATCTGCTTGTCCTGCCGCAGCAGTATTCCAAGATAAAGATTGGCATCGAAGTCATTTGCGTTGCTTGCTAATTCACTCTTGAATGCGATTTTCGCCTTTTCCGTATCTCCGAGCCGCATCAACACCCGACCATACCATGCCTGAATTGCCGGAAGCTTCGGATTCAACTCAATGGCGTGTTGGATCTCTTTAAGGGCACCTTCAGCATCATCTGCCAGTAAGAGGATCGAGGCCATCAAAAGTCGTGCTTCGGCTGAATCGTCACCGCGGAACACTCGATCAATGATTTGCTGTCCTCGGCTTAGCTGTCCGTCACCGATGAGTGCGCTACCGAGCAAGTACGCGAGCTTACGGTCATTTGGGTCCGTCTCCGCCAGCGGCGAAAGAAGTTCTATGACTCTTTTATACTCGCCCAATCTAACCAGGCAATCTGCCAACACTAGTCGCGCATTCGGCACCTGGGAGCTGGTTGGAGACGCGACTAAAAATCGATCCAATTCAGTTGCGGCTTCTGAAAACCAGGCTGCCTTGTAATATGCCAAAGCCAGATTGAAACGGATTGTTTGATTGGCGGCATCAATAACGAGAGCCTGCTTGTATTGCTCAATTGCCTTTTCATACCGCCCCAAGCCAGAGTATGCCGCACCCAAATTTGAACGGACATCGACGCGCCCAGGGTGCTTGGTCAATATGGCCAAATAAGCGCGAACTGCACCCTCCAAGTCTCCGCTCTGGTGCAACTGAGTAGCCTGCTCAAACTCTCGCTCCACATCCAGCGAGGGACGCTGTACTGGCACCTGGCTGGCAGAGACGGCCCCCCAGATGAAAAGCGGAATTATCACCAAGGCGCTTCGACATCGATTTTCGATTGCCATTTAGGAATTCCAGGCGAGCCTAAGATTTCTAGAGAGGGAGTATACAACACTCGCTTTCAGGGTTTCCAAGCGGGACCGTGTCAGGGGTGTTGAAACATGCCAGTAAAAGGGGTACAGATGGCTGCTCGCTACCATTGATAGGGCCCTCGCTTCTGACCTCTGCTGTTCCAATCTTTGGGAATCCCGAATCGAGGGCTTGATTCACCACACTGGCTTACTGGAGTTCAGACTCGAACAACACTATACTCAACACATCCTTCAAGTGATCCTGGCCGCTCCAAGGATGTTTATGCGTCCGGCTGCCAGTCCCGATCATTGAGCCTTTGCACCGGTGGCAAAATAGAGTCAAAAGTTGAGGCAGAATTTCCAATGAGATCTCTTTTAAGCTTGGCACTGATAATCACAACGACCTCGGCTTCTCTTATCTTCGGCCAGACTCCAACTTCGCAGGATCAAGACGATGTCATTCGGGTCAAAACGAATGAAGTCAAGCTGGATGTTGTTGTTAAGGATAAGAAGGGACGCCCTATCAAGGATCTGAAGCCCACCGATTTTGAAGTCTCTGAAGACGGCGTACCTCAAAAGGTCGAATCATTTCGCTTTGTGATGCAGGGAGCCGAGCGTCCGAAACCGGAGGTTAAGCGCGATAAATCTCAACCAGGCGAGACAACTGCCCCTGTCGAAGAGCCCGCAACGCCGACCGCGCCACGGCGATCTACACTGGCCGTAACCGCGCTGGTTTTTGATCGACTATCCCAGGAAGCTCGGTCCTTAGCCCGAAAGGCCGGTTTGGCTTATGCGCAGGAGAGTATGGCACCTGGAGACTTCACTGGGGTGTTTGGCATTGATCAATCACTGCGCACGGTGCAATCGTTCACCGACAGTTCGGTATTAGTTAAGGAGGCAGTTGAGCGAGTTACGGGAACAGCTACATCTACATACGCATCAGGCGCTGCGACTATGCAGACTAACGCCGACCGAAGTATCGTGCTAGACGGGCGAATATCGTCATCAATGCAGGCAGCTTCAGCAGCTGGCGCCAGCGGGGATAGCGCGGGCGCGTCAGCCGAAGGCCAGGCGGCGGGGCAGGCAGCGGCCGACCAGATGCTATTGGAGATGCAGAACCAAATGCTCGACCACTATGAGCGGCTGGAGCGGGACCAGCAGGGTTTTGCCACTATTAATAGCCTTCTGGCTGTAATCAGCCCAATGCAGAATTTGCCGGGGCGAAAAACGATTATTCTCTTTTCCGAAGGCCTAAAGATGCCCCCAGCTGTACAGGCAAAATTTCCAGCCGTCATAAACGCCGCTAACCGTGCGAACGTCAGCATCTATTCGATCGATGCCGGTGGGTTGCGCATAGAGAGCGGAACTACCGAAGCCGCGCGTGAGCTTAACTCGCTTGCCGCTGGGCGGATGCAACAGCAAGCTCGTGGTAATGAGGGTGGAGTCAATGGTCCTTATACTCGGGCTTTGGAGCGAAATGAAGACTTACTCCGCTTTGATCCTCGTAGTGGCCTGGGTTCGCTATCGGACGAAACCGGCGGCTTTCTGATTCATGACACGAACGATTTGGTGGCTGGCCTCCGGCGTATCGATGACGATATGCACGGGTACTACTTGCTCACTTACGTGCCTCAGAACAAAGACTATGATGGCCGTTTTCGACAAATCAGCGTCAAAGTAACGAGACCAAATACCGAGGTGCAATCACGCAAAGGCTATTATGCAGTTGAGTCCGTTGGTCAGCTGCCGATGTTGGACTATGAAGCGCCCGCCATCGCTGCGGCGCGAAATTTCAAAGCCGCCAATGAATTCCCTTTTCGGGGCGCAGCATTGAGCTACCCGGCAGCCGGTCGTTCAGGTTTGACTCTAGTTCTCGCCGAGGTGCCGATTTCTGCATTTAACCTTGCCTCAAGCAGTGACAACAAGACCTACAACTCTGATTTTTCCATTGTGGCGTTGATCAGAGATCCATCACGCCAAGTGGTTCAAAAGTTAAGCCAGCACTATTCGCTTAACGGCCCGCTTGAGAATCTCGCCGCGGCGAAGAAGGGTGAGGTCCTCTTCTATAGGGAAACACAACTGCCCCCTGGTAAATACCATGTTGAATTGATTGCCTATGATGCGACGACTCGCAAGGTAAATGTCAGCCCCAGTTCGCTTGAAATTTCTAGCGCTGACGACTCAAGACCACGCCTGAGTAGCGTAGCTGTACTGAAGCGGGCGGAGCGCCTTAGTCCTGATGAGCAGAAACGTGATCAGCCGCTCCGCTTCGGAGAACTACTTGTCTACCCCAACTTAGGTGAACGCATTGATCGCTCGGCGGCCAAGCAGCTGGCATTTTTCTTCACCGCCTGGGCGGCCAAGGGAGCCACGAAGCCGATGCATGTAACCCTGGAGATTCTTCAGAATAAACGGCAGGTAGGCCAGACATCAGCAGAGTTACCGCCAGCCGATGCACAGGGTCAGATAAAGTATGCCAGTTCTTTCCCACTCGATAAGTTTCAGCCCGGGGTGTTTGAGTTGAAAGTCACCATCAGTGATGGCCAGTACAATGTGAGTCGTTCGACGCAGTTCACTCTCGGCAGTTAATCACGACGCGGTTTTGATTTCAAAAAAGATGCGGCGGTAGTCGTAGCTTTATTCATTTCTTCCGAATCTGGAGTTCGAGTTCTTTGGCTTCTTTTGCGTATTCTCCCCGCGGCGCTTCCTCAAGGTAAGCTTGAAGAGATCTAGATGCCTCTGTAACATCTCCCCGGCTCAGGTAAACGCGCGCTAAGTGGTAGTGAGCGGCGACACATTCACCGGCTGCCATGACCAGGGATTTAGTCAACTCGCGCTCGGCCTCTTGAAAATTTCCCATTTCGAGTTCCGCGATGCCCACCCACAAATACGCTACTGCTCGAGTACTGTCGATCGCAATCGCCTGGTTCAACTGCGAAATCCCGCCCAAGTAATCTCTGCGTTCGATTTGAACCAGGCCCATATTGAACTTCGCGTTGTAATTTTTTGCGTCATTCTCAAGCACGGTTCGAAAATGCTTTTCCGCCTCGTCCAGGCGCTTGAGCTTAAGATATTGCGCACCCAGATCATTACGCGCCGCGAGATACTGTGGGTAAATGGAGATTGCTACTTCGAAGTGCGCGGCAGCTTGGGGAAAGTCTCCTTTGCTCACGAACTTCAGTCCCAGGGCGTATTCCTTTTTCGCCGCTGATGGAATCGATTGCTGCAGTTCCGCGGCAGAAACCACTCGGCTGCCCGACCGGGTGAACTGCAGGCCCTTCTTCTCCCTCAGTTCCAGGGTTAGATCCACCATCAACCCGCGACCTAGTTCAACCCTTCTAACAACCGGTTCATAGTCGGAGTCGACAACTTCAGCCTGCACATAGTAAATACCCTGACCCAGGTTTCTTATGTAGAACTCGCCACTCTTATTGGTGTAGAGAGTCGACAGAACGCTCTGCGAGGTTTTTAGCGTGATTCTCGCGTATCGCTCAGCCGCAAATCCTGAGGGAAGAACCACTCGACCTTGGATCACGGCGTTATTGGAATCCGCCGTCACGTGCTGAGGTTCAACTTCCTGTGCGTGCGAAGTTACGGCCAGCACACACCAACAGGCAAATCCCACACAGGCGCGAGCAGTTCTACTCATAAAGCCACGTTGAGCAAGGGCGCTTGCTGAAGTTATTACGGGCCCAGTCAAAGTGAAACGGCGCGAGAAGCGGTTTTGTCGCCCCTCGCGCCGAAGATTGATGTACCGCCTGGCCGGCGAATTAGAATGTGAACTTCAAAGCAAATTCCACAATTCGACGACCGTGCTTGTTGACGACTTTGCCAAAGTTGTCAATGGTGTTCTGGGTATAGCGGAATCCCTGTGTCGGATCGCAGGGATTTGACGTTCCACCAGCTCCGTTATTAGTAGTGACTCTCGCGTTGCAGACAGTGTCCAGCGCGAGAAAGATATCGCTACCGGTTAAGTTAGTGGAAGTAACATTGATTTGCGTCGGATACGCCTGATTGAACACGTTGAAGAGGCCAGTCCGGAACTGAAGCTTCATATCTTCTTTGATCGTGAAGTTCTTGAAGAAAGAGATGTCGAAGTTGCTCCGACCGGGAGTTCGGATGTAGAAGGGCGGTTGCGACGGCCCGGTGTTCGGAAATGTTGGAATTTGCAGCTTGCTAAGGTCGTATGCCTTGTCACCCAGTGTGGTGCCGCCCACTGCTGGATTTCCAAGGTAGATCGGTGTAATGGCACCCAGGCTGGCACCAGCATTGGTGCCATTGAACGCATCGGAGCCATACCATCCAACCGCATTACCCGCTGAGGCTATGTCACCGGTGAATCTTAGACGAATTGGTATTCCGCTCTGGATCGTCGTAATACCCGACATCTGCCATCCATTAAGGAACCCTCTCCCAACGGTGTTATCGAAACTGCCGCGGGCAAATTTCGGCAGGCTATAGTTGTACGACAGGTTGAAAACGTGAGTGCGATCGAATGGAAGCACACCCCAGCTTCTGCCCCTGGTATCAATCGGGTCGGCCCATGCAGCTCCATCACTCTCGTTGGTAGCTACCGTTCCTAGTGCCTTGCCAAAGGTATACGTGGCAAAGTATTGAAGGTTCTTGCCTGAGTGGCTTAGGGTCGCCTGCAGCGAGTGATACGTGGAGGTACCGGTAAATTGATAGACACCCACTGAGTTGAATGCGTCGAATGGCCTACGCGACCGAAGCACGGAACCATCAAGACCGGCGCGGTTAACGGGAACGGATAGATCGACACCGTTTATCGTACCGCTAGAGAATGTTCCTAGAGGAACGATGTTTAGGTTCCGTTGCTGAGGTAAGTGCCTGCCCTGAGTGCTAACATAGGCAACTGCCAGGATGTTGTCCCAAGGCAATCTCTTTTCAACCGTCAAGCTCATGTTGGCAACTCTTGGAATCTCGTTTGATTCAAGATCGCGGGAGTTCACGTTGACGTTTGAAATCGTGGAGAATGGATCAACGTTCGCCAAATCGCCAATCGTAAACCCATTACCACCATTTCCCCAGGGCATACCGACGGTCGCGCTATAGGTGTTAGGCAATTGGCCGCTGGAATAATAATCGTAGTTACCCTGCACGCGGTTGTAGAAGAGCCCCGCACCAGCACGAACCACCAAATCACCCTTGCCGCCAACATCCCAGGCAAAGTTCAGTCGTGGCATCCACTGAACTGGTAAGTTATCAAGAACGCCCTTAGGAATTTCCCCCCGGGCCGCCAATTTATACCCGTTTGGATTGTTGCGGTTCCCGTTTATGAAGACCCCACCACCACGAACATATGACGCAGGATCAAATAGAACACCCAGGCCTTTTCGCTCGAAGTTTTGGGGCAGATAAGCCAAACGCAAGCCTGCCTCAATCGTGAGATCAGGACGCACCTTCCAGCTATCCTGACCGTAGAACTCGTAGTTGTAGTAACGGAAGTTATCAATCGGACGCTGAGTGGCCTGCGTGAACTGAATCGGTCTGCCAGTAAACAGGTCACCGTAGTTGTTGCCGGTAGCATTGCTTTGGCCCCATTGCGCAACTTCCATGTTGGTATCACTGTTCGACTGTTGCCGTTTGTTCGCCTGTTCGATGAAGGCACCGAATTTGAACGTATGCGAATTATGAACCTTCACCAGGTTGTCCGTGATCGCAAAGCTATCGTTCCAGGCTAAAACCGGGTAACCGTACGCAGTATGAAAATCACCGTTGCCCCACGTCAGCACACTGAGGGGAACATAGGGATTTTGACTGTCGTTGGCAAAGAAACCGACTCTCGAAAGACCCAGCCCAGCGTAGGACACTTTCTCGGGCTCAGCGAAGTCGTAGTTCAGCTTCAGCTTGCTGGCGCTGAACAGGACCTCGTTGGTCATCGTAGAATCGATAACGTTAGTTAAGTTGACGACCACGGAACGACCCAGGTTCTTGCTGGTGAGCTTACCGGGGAGCTCGTAATTCGACGAATTCCACCAAAGCCCACGCGGAAAACCCTGCTCCTCGTATTCGCGCGCAAAACGAACATACAGCTTGGTCTTTTCGCTGATGGAGTAGTCAAAGCGCGAGGTGAACTGATTTCTATTGTTCGGCCTGAGTACGCTGTAGACGTAATTGTTTTGGCCGAAGGGAACAGATAGATTGGGCGCCGGGAGTAGATTCAATATCGCCCTGCCGAAGGGATCGGCGCAGGGCACCAGGTTGTTGTTGGGTGCCGCATCTGAAGAGTCGTTGTTGTTATTGCCGGGAACCCCGTTAGCTGTGCATCCCGTCGGAACATGAATCGAACCCGCGGGCGACTCACCAAAGTCGCCAGCCCGCTCTCTCACCGTAGGCACCCTAAACTTATTCGATCCTTCGTCAACTTGCTGATAGTAGCGCTCGTAGCCGACGAAGAAAAACAACTTGTCGCGATTGCGATTGAACTTAGTCCAAGGCAGCAGCACCGGTCCGCCGACGTTCCCTCCCGGATAGTTGTACTTGCTCTTGGGGCGCTCGACACCGTTAATACTGTTCGAGCGATCATTGGCTTGAAATTTATGATTGCGCAGGTAGTCATATATCGAGCCGTGAAAACCACTGCTCCCACCCTTTGTGGTGGCACTTATCTGAACAGCGCTGATTCCGTGTTCAGCCGCGTAATTGCTGGTCTGAACTTTTACCTCCTGCACCATGTCAGGGTTGGCAGTTATCACGGTTCCATTGTTGGAGCCAATGTCGATCATGCGCGAGCCATCGATGGTGACGTTGTTTTGCTCGCCACGCAAACCATTCACGTGATAATTGGCGTTCGCGTTAGCGCCACCACCGAACGAAATGCTCTCAAGGTCGGTATTGTCGGGAGCAACGACGCCCGGGAGAATTCGCAACAACTCAAGAGAGCTGCGACTGATGATTGATAAGTTATCAATCTGGGCCGCCGTAATCGTATTCTCTTTGGCTCCGGTTTCCGTCTCGAGCCGATCCCCCGTTGAAGTAACGGTAACGGTCTCGGTCGCTTGCCCAATTTCCATCGTAATATCCAGAGCGCGCGTGCTACTCGTTTCGAGGGAAAGGTCAGACCGCTCTGCCGTCTTGAAGCCTTGGGCCTCAATTTTAAGCGTGTAAAGGCCAGGGCTCACCGCAGAAAAAACGTAGGTGCCATCATCGCTGGTTTTTGTCGGCCGCTCATCTTTCGTTCGAGTGTTGATCAGCGTCACCGTAGCGTCGCGGAGTATTGCGCCTTGCTGGTCCTTAACGACCCCGCGCAGCGTCGCACTACCCGTAGATTGTGCGAATGACGATCGCGCGCCGGCAACAAATGCCAGGCAAATCACGAAGCTTAAGAAGAGGAAAGTCAGATTGAACGGCTTGCGCATATGTGTTGTATTCATGTTTAAGTCACCTTCTCTACCTTCGTTTTGAGCGGAACGAACGCTTAGCAACCTGAGAGACATGGCGTCCTCCGACGGACTAATCAGTGGGTTGATTGACTGCCTACGAAAACGACTCGCGAGCGAACCTAGTAAGCACGTAACGCCGCTTAGAAAAAACCACGAGCAGGGAGCGGCTCGCCGTATATACCTAGAGGGAGCTTCTCAAAAGTAAGGAGCTCCTCTCTCTAAGCTTTCAAACGGAAACTAGAACTAACCCGCGAATATGAACGAAGAAGTTTGTTGCACTACCTGACAAAAGCATTACTATTACGATTCCGATCCTTTGTCAAGACCTTTTTGACAAAAACCTTAACTCCTCTTCGATCGACCTTCTTTATTCGTTAGCGGCGTTGTTGCGGACACCGCAGTGGGGCTATCGGGTGCTCGCTACCTGCAAGAGTTATGCCTCTTCGGTTGCGACCCAGATTATGCGTGATTTACGAGAGAAGAGTTGTCGCTGCGTTATGTGACTACGAAATAATGAACCGAAAACACAAAGTTTGATCCGAAAACATATATTCCTTTTCATGATTTTGGAATACGTCGACAGATAGTTTTTGAACTCAATCTAGTCGTGAATCACTTCGCTTCGATCGCCACCGAGCCTTGCGTCAAGCCGTCAGAGGTCGCCTTCAAGGTCATTCTTGCCGGTCTGTCCGGCGACTGAATAATCGCGAGAGCCAGACCATGGAACGCTTTTCGATAATTCGCTTTGAACGGCTCGTGGCTGACTTGACTACCGTTGTCGACCGCGGCAATCGACCCTCCCCCGATCAGTTGAAACCTGACCAGGTTATCTGCATAAGGAACCACTATGCCGTTCGCGTCAACGACCTTAACAGTCACAAATGACAAGTCGCTGCCGTCCGCCTTAGTCACCTTACGGTCGGGGCTCAGAATGATTCTGGCGGGTTGACCGGCAGTGCGCACTTCTCGAGTCAACACAATCTTCCCCTGACTGCGCGACACCGCCTTCAGTACGCCTGACTGGAAAGGCACTCGCCACATCACGTGCAGCTCGTCGCCTAACTTCCGCTTCGTACCTAACGACTTGCCATTCAAGAACAACTCGACCTCATCGCTGTTGAAATAGGCCCAGACATCGATCGTATTCCCTTCCTTCCAATTCCAGTGCGGGAAGATGTGCAGGACCGGGTTGCTGGTCCACTCGCTCTGATACATGTAATAGGTATCTTTGGGAAAACCCGCCAGGTCAATAATACCGAAATACGAGCTACGCGCTGGCCATGGATATGGTGTTGGCTCCCCAAGGTAATCCCAGCCAGTCCAAATAAACTGACCAGCAAAGAAATCGGTTTTCTTGACTAACTTCCAGGTCTCTTCCTGAGTAGATCCCCAGGGAGCGCTGCAATTGTCGTAAGCCGAACAGGAGTAGTCGGCGTTGCCATCCTTCAAGGGAACGTCCCAGGCCGTCGGCCATCGGCGCATGACGTCAGACGGCATATCGTAACTGCCGCGGGTGGCCAGACTCGAAACGGTTTCCGTGCCAATAATCGTTCGACCGGGAAAAAGCTTCGGGAATTGAGGGATGCGATCGTGCGCATAGTTGATCCCGATCAAATCCAGGTCGGCGTTGGCGATAAGCGTGTTCTTCGGGTCTACAAAGTTGCAGGCGGCGGTGATCGGACGCGTCTTATCCAGACGGCGAACGATGCCGGAGAGTTCCTTTCCGATAACGCCCGCGGCTGGATCGCCGCCCCACTGCTCGGAGATCTCATTGCCGATGCTCCACATGAAAACACTGGGATGATTACGATCACGCAGCACCAGGTCTTCCAGATCGCGTTTGTGCCACTCGTCCCAGTCGAGGTGATAGTCGAATTTCGTCTTCTGCTTCTTCCACATGTCAAAGGCTTCGTCCATCACGATGAAGCCCATCCGGTCAGACAGATCGAGCAGCTCAGGAGCGGGCGGATTGTGTGACGTCCGAATAGCGTTCACGCCCATCGCTTTCAGGATCTCGAGCTGGCGTTCGAGTGCGCGCGTGTTGACTGCGGCGCCCAAGGCACCCAGGTCGTGGTGATTGCACACACCGTTAATCTTCACTCGCTTACCGTTCAGAGAGAATCCTTTCTCGCGGTCGAAAGCAAAGTAGCGAATCCCGAAATGCGTTTCGTAAGTATCAACTATCACGCCGTCAACTGGGTGCCCGTTCTGAGCCACCTCGGACACGGCCCTGTACAAGTATGGCTGCTCAACCGACCAGAGCCTTGGCCGCTTCACTATCAACTCATGCGGCACTTCCGAAGCAGCACCCTTGGCCACGACAATGGTTGACTCAGTCTGGCCGACTTCCTTACCACCCGCATCGTAAAGAATTGTCGTCAAGGTTACGGACGCATCGGCCTGGGAGTCGTTTCGGACCATCGTCTCGAACTTGATTCTTGCTGACTGGTCGCTGACCTCTGGTGTGGTGACATAAGTGCCCCAATGATCGACGTGGATCGGATTGGTCGTCGTCAACCAGACATTGCGGTAGATGCCAGAGCCTGAATACCAGCGAGAATTTGGCTGTTGAGAGTTGTCTACTTTCACTGCGATTAAATTTTTCTGATTCCCGTAATTCAGATAGGGCTCCAACTTGTATTGAAAGGAGCTGTATCCGTACGGCCGTTTCCCCAGATAATGCCCGTTAATCCAAACCTCGCTGTTGCGGTAAACACCGTCGAAGTCGATGAAGACTAAAGTGCCCTTATTAGCTTCAGGAATATCAAAGGTCTTTCGATACCAACCGATACCGCCTGGCAGCGCCCCGCCGCCGAAACCGGCAGGATGCTTTTCATCGAATTCCCCTTCGATACTCCAATCATGGGGGAGGTTCAAAACTCGCCATTTTGAATCGTCGAGTTCGGGCGCCTGTCCGTTTGAGACATCGCCCAGGTGGAAGCGCCAACCCGCATTGAACTTGATCGTTTTACCCGGCCTTGGGTTGGCCTGGATCGACAAGAGTGAAAGCAGGAAAAACGTTGCCAGGAAGGCTGCCAGCCTGATATGCATCTTCATTCTACGGTTCAACTCTCTGCCGCTGTCGGCGACTATGGTCTTTGCGAAGTGCCCCCATGAGAGCCTGCAACCAGAGTTGCGTACTTATGGGTTGACACTAGAAGCAAGATAAGGAATGTTAGTCGACAATAGTATTTGGCTTTAACTGGAACTACGATGAAAGTCTTCTTCAAAGCGGCGTTACTGATCCCCTTATTCTGCTTTGGATATTTGTGCTCCGCGTCACACGTTGGCGATCCGGAATTTCAGGACAAAGTCCAAACGCCTACTCTCTCAGCCCTTCAAGTCAATCGAGCTAAGCAATTGTTCACAGAAAAGTGCGTTAGATGCCACGGCGCAGACGGACGCGGCCAAACGGTTGTGGGCGGCATGCTGGACATCCCGGACTTCACAGACAAAGACTGGTGGAATGATATCGAAGACCAACGCCTCATTGAATCCGTTCGGAATGGAAAGGGCGGTATGCCTAAGTTCGGGAAAAAACTGACCAGCCAGCAGATCGTCTTGTTAGTTACTTACGTCCGACGATTCGACACATCATCCCGTTAGATTTCTTTGCACCCCTACCCTTAGGGCCCCCCGGTGTAAGTCATCACGGCGAGCCCTACCGCGTGGTTCAATTCTGAAAGACTAAGTTATCAACGACGACTGTTCCGGCGACGGGCGTGCAGGGTCCGCAGTACGCAGCCACGCTTATGGCCGTGAGCTTTTTGAGAACATCCTTCGTTGCAACTCTGGGTTCTGCCCATTGCGGTTGTACCAAAGATTTGAACGGAACCTTGTAGGTGTTGAAGCCCGGGCTGACCTTGAAGGTCATTTGGGGATAGCCGTTGGTAACATTGATGCCCTGCCCGCGGCTCATGAACTCGATCCTTAGCGATGTTACGCCGGTTGCGTAAGCTTGCAGCATCAAATATTTGTAGGCGCTGACATCATCGGCAACTGTTTTTCCGTCCTTGTCGGGCTGACCATGTATCTCCAGTCCGACCCCGGCCCACTGATTCGGGGCTACTAGTTTGTAATCGAACGAGAGTGCCCTATTTGGACTGTCCTTTGAGGTTCTGACTAGTTCGGGTCCCTTGAAGCTACTCTTTAGTGTCGCGTTCTCTTCGTAGGAGGTCACTTGCACAAAACCCCCACGACTGCTGACAGGACGGTTGTCAGTCGCGGTCTCAAAGTCGGCATAGACTAATTTGTCGGCCTCCGGGGTTGCGGTCGCAGGATCCTGGAGATACTCAGTTCCAACCGTTGATGTCTGAAGACTCCCATGTACCAGTGCAACTGAGCCCAGCAAGAGGCAAACAAGGAGAAAGAACTTTAGATAGTTCATCGATTTCCTCCTACCCAAACTGTTTGAATTGACGATTGGACTTAAGTTAGCGTGCGACTTGAACAAACTTATTCTAGCGATCTTCCTGAGAGTGCACAAGAGTTCCCTTTTTAACTAAGTGATTCCGAGGAATGGTTGAGATCAATTCTCAACCGACGTTTGAGCAAGATTAAACTTGCTCTCGAGACGAATGTCTCGCGAAGAACTGCCAATCACAATCGTAAACTCACCCTTCTCAGCAACCCAGCCTTTCTTGCCAGGATCGTAGTAGGCGAAGGCGCTACGTGCGAGCGGAATCGAGACCTGCTGCTTCTCGCCAGGCTTGAGGAGCACTTTGTGAAAGCCCTTCAACTCTTTAGCGGGCCGGGGCAAACCAGGTTGGGCTTGATTCACATACAACTGCGCCACTTCGGCACCTTCACGCGTGCCTGTGTTTTCAATTTCAAACTCGGCGATTGCCACCGGTCCGGTTGGATTCTGAGCCTCGGTTAGCTTCAGCGAAGAGTATTTAAAGCTCGTGTAAGAGAGACCGTAACCAAAGGGAAAGAGAGGCTCGATCTTCTTCGTATCAAACCACCGGTAACCCACCAGGAGCCCTTCAGCGTATACCTCTTGTCCGTTCTTGCCCGGGTAAGCTCCCAGGGCATGGGCCGGCGAGTCTTCGAGTTTTTTGGGAAAGGTGCAGGGCAACTTACCTGAGGGGTTAACGTCGCCAAACAGAACTCTGGCCAGCGCATTTCCGCCTTCCATTCCGGGATACCAGGCCAGCATTAAGGCAGGAACTTTCGCAAGCCATGGCCCCATTTCCATTGGCCCGCCGCCAAGGAAGATGACGATTGTGCGGGGGTTTGCCTCGACCACGCGTTGG
The DNA here is from genome assembly GCA_023717565.1 of Pyrinomonadaceae bacterium. GTDB lineage: Bacteria > Acidobacteriota > Blastocatellia > Pyrinomonadales > Pyrinomonadaceae > PSRF01. The sequence goes on from JAMQPI010000310.1 coordinate 30,910, forward strand.
ATCAGATCATCCTGTCCGTAAGGAAGTTTCATGTCCTTGCGGTCGGAGGCCTCGGCGTCGAAGAACTTTGAATGATTGAGTCCGCCGATGATTATCGCAACGTCCGCCTGGCTGGCCGCGCGCACGGCCCTTTCCAAGAGATCAGGATCAGGTTCTGCCCGGTAGCCGGTTGAGTAGGTGACGTTCACACGCTGACCGGCGCGCCTCACAATTCCTTCCAGAGGTGTGATCTCATAAAAGGTCTTGATCCTGGCACTGCCACCGCCGTAGGCCTGGAGTTGCACGGCATTCTCGCCAATAACAGCAACTGACTTGATCTTTGCTTCATCGAGAGGAAGCACGTTACCCTCGTTCTTGAGCAAGACCATTCCTTCTTCAGCGACGCGTCGAGCTGTTTCCTGATGCGCTTTGGTATTGATCGCTCCGGGACCTCGCCCGTTGAGAGCGCCTATCGCGATCATCTGCCTGAGGTTTCGTCGCACTTTATCGTCCAGAATCGACATCTGGAATTCGCCTTTGCTCAGTCCTTCGCGAAATGGCCCAGCCAGATAGAAGTTATCGTAGGGTTTCTCCGTACCCATCTCGAGATCGAGCCCGTTCAATACCGCTTCCCGAGTGTCGTGGGTTCCGTCCCAATCGGACATTACCAGTCCCTTGAACCCCCACTCCTCCTTCAGAACCTTGTTGAGCAGGTAGTTGTTGTGGCAGGCGTGTTCGCCGCGAAACTTGTTGTAGGCGCCCATGACACTCAGCACTCCGGCGTCCTGAACCGCCGCTTTGAAAGCCGGCAGGTAGATCTCGCGCAGAGTCCTTTCGTCCATCTCTACATTGATCGTGCCCCGCTCCCATTCCTGATTGTTGCCGGCAAAGTGTTTGACGCAGGAAGCAACCTGATGCGACTGCACGCCGCGAATGTACTCAACCGCCATCAGCGACGTTAGCAGCGGATCTTCCCCCCAATACTCAAAGTTGCGTCCGTTCAAAGGGGTGCGCATTATGTTTACACCAGGGCCTAGCATGATCTGTTTGTCGCGTTTCAGGGCCTCTTCGCCGATTACGTCGCCATACGCGCGGGAGAGTGCCGGGTTAAAGCTCGCCGAAAGTCCGATCAAGGCCGGCATCCACGAAGCGAAGTCATCAGTGCGACCGGCAGGCTTCCAGGTATCCGGCCCGACGTCCTCTCGTACGCCGTGTGGTCCATCCGAGAGCCACCGGCGGGGAATACCCAGGCGGGGGATCGCGGCAGTGGTAAATTTCGAGTCGGCATGTACCAGGGACAGCTTCTCCTCGAGTGTGAGACGTGACAGCAAATCGTCAACGCGCTGTTCCAATGGTTTAGCCGGGTCGAGATACAAGGCTTTCTCCTGCGCGCGATGTGAGCTCGTTGACATGGCCAGCGCCGCAACTACGACTGTTGACGCGAGCAGGAAGCGGAGTCCGAAAATATTTACAGATCTCACACCGCAGTTTCTTGGTTTCATATTCAATCCCAGTTCCTCAAGTATGGTTTCAGCTCTGCTTATCAGTTTCCTTCTGCATGAAGGGCGTACTCTGTTTTGCGGGCGCAAATTTGCGCGGGATGATACCGATAAATGTGACGGGCGGCAATGACCCTCCAGTTTGCATTGCGGCTTTTGTCTAATTTGAACCCATATCGATGCTACGGCTTTTTTTAGAACTCATATCGATGCTACGGCTTGTTGGTACTCATATCGATGCTACGGCTTTGCCGCCCGATGTGAGGCCGTGGCTTGCCCCGCCGGATAGCTGCTAGAAAGATTTGGGCTATGTCCCTCGCTCGGGCTCCCCCCCCCTTTGCGTAGGGATATAGTGGGATGCAGCGAGATGGTGCTAAAGCGAACGAGGCAAACCGCAGAATCAGAGGCCCGAGACCGAACCAGGGCACAGCCCAAAGGTTTCTAGCAGCTATCCGGCGGAGCAAGCCTCCGCCTCACATCAGGCGGCAAAGCCTTACCGCTGCCTGAGAGGTTCTCTGCTCCGGAGGAATCTCAGCGAGAGATTTCTTGTTTACTTCGCCTCGACGACCGCGTCCATCTCCAGCGCGTCTTCGCCAAGGAACGCGCGCCGTCTTTCACGGAGAGTGAGCAGGATGTGGAGAGCCAGCATCAAGACAGACGCCGCTATTATGGCCACCAATCCAGCTCGCAAGTTGCCAGCATCGCCGCCCACCGCGCTGGAGACATAGCCGACCGCCGGCGGAATTACCAGGAGCCCGGCGAAGCCAACTCCCATCACCAGACTCATTGCGGTGCCGGCCATCCGGGGCATCATTACCGAGGCCAGTCCAACCGACGTAGGAAAGATCGGCCCCATACCAAAGCCAGCGGCAATTAACCCCAGACGCACGGTACCCGCGTTACTCGCAGTAAGCGCAATGCTCAATGAGACGGTGGTCAGTAACGAGCCTGCCGTTATCAAGAGAAAACTATTCACGCGGAGTACCGCGAGAACAAAGCTCGAAACCAAACGACCTAAGAGCAGCGCTATGGCAAACAAGGTAAGGGTCCGAAACGAATAGCCAGCTACAGCAATGCCCAACGGATCAGTTTCGAAGAACTTGCTGAGCGACTCGGGTGAGACTCGCGCAAGCTCCTGCAACTGCGTAGCGCTTATCCCCTGGCTGGCGAGGATTTGCTCATCACGCTGCATGAAGGTCACTACCCACTTACCGACCGACACCTCCGCACCGACATACATAAACAGCCCGAGCGCCAGCAACAAGAACGAAGGATTGCGAAACAGGCCCGCCGCTCCGCCCATCGTCGATGACCCGGAATGCATTGGCGCAGGGAACCGCGGCACCAGCACGAACAGAAACAAAACCACGGTCATAGCCCCCAGAGCCGAGAAGATCAGGCCCAATCCTCCGCGCTGCTGCAATCCCTGCACAACCAACGGCAACGCCGCCAGTCCCAGGCCAAAGCAAATGTCTAACAAGTTAAGCGCGGCATTGCGCCAGGCTGGAGCCACATCAACGACCAGCGCGTGCCCCGAGGCAACAATAGCATTTGCACCCATTCCAAGCGCCAGTGAACAAGCAAAGACTAGTGGCAGCGCCGCCCCCGCCTGCACTTTTGTCACTGTCAGTGCAAAACCGCCCATTGAAAGGATAACCACAGCGGCGCCAACCGCGAGCGCGAACTTCTTTCCCAGGCGGTCGATAATGGGCCCGCTGACCAGGTACGCCAACACTGCGCCAATCGCATTAATAAGTAAGAAAGTGCCGACCGCACTGTCGTTGGGTAGAAACTGGTTACGTTCGAGCGTGGGGAGTACCGAACCGGGCAGCGCCGCGAGCAGTCCGTAGACAAAGATGCCGAAGAAGGCAATAAACATTAACATCAGTTCGTGCCCTCCGAACGATCTCTTTTGTTGTGTGCTCAATCAGGTCACCTTCACTTTCCATCGGATTCTGTAAGGCAGGGGTCAGTCGAAAAGCTCACGCTTTGGCCGGCGCATCATAAACGAGGAAGCTAAAGGTTGGAACTAAAATCGGTTTGGCTGCACTCGCGCTCAAACAGTAACGGAACGCTTCCGATCATCGGATCCAATTTGTGCGTTCCCTTCACTAACATGCGGGTTCGACTTCCGGCCACTGAATAACACCCAAACCAGTAGCCAGCCGAAGAGAAAATTCGAAGTTGCCGTTTCTAACAGATGCGCCATCCGCACTTCTGCCGGCATAAACGGATTGGGAATTAGCAATAGAGAGTTCATTACTACCGCGAACAGCAGCCCAACCACCAATCCAGTCTCCCACCAACGACCTCTCATCATTCGTATGACCAGCACCGCCAAAGCCGTCCACAGCATGGCCCGCACAACCTGGAGCGGCACCAGCCAGGGCGTGTCCCTGAGCACGCTAGCCATCTGTATCAAGAAACTTCCCGGATCGCTGCCGCCGTAATAAGCGCGCACCGCTGGACTCTGCCAGGCGATGAAGTAGCCGAAGGAGAAATATATGACGACGTAGGCGATGGCAATCACTGCGAGCTTCCAGGCCCATTCGCGGAGAGGCAGGTTCAAGCGTGAGCTACCTTCTTCTTCCCCCCGGTTATGCTTTCTTTTTCCCAGCACCAGCACAGCCAGCGGCGAGAAGAGTGCCGCCGTTATCCCTCCCGCCAGCAAGATGCGCGGCAACATGCCCGGAGGCAAACGAGTCAGGAAGTAGGCGGTCTCGATCTGGGGCATGAACGTCGAGATGCCGAAAAATATGAGGAAGACCGCTCCAATCAGTTTCCAGCCTGCCCAACGGGATCGAACTATGACGTAAGTCAACAGAACCGTATTCAGGCAGCTGACAACAAAGAGCGCAAATGCCGGATTAACTTCGCCAGGTGCGGGTTGCTCAACGGGCAACTGAAACACTGCGGCTGAGACGGCCGAAAAGCAAATGAAATAAAGGAACACCAGCACAATGAGCTTAACGAGGAATATGAGACTACTTTTCATATCTCTTATCTCACTTTGTTTTTGACGATTGGTGCTCTTCAGCAGAGCTTCGCTCGGAACTGCTGAAGAGTACGTGGCGCCCGACTGATTCGTTCGCGCTAATATTTTTCAATTGCATTTCAGCGGTACGTTCGTATAAAAGCTGATTCATGAAAATCTATAACCTCCTTGCAGTCGTAGCGTTCGTTACCTTGTATATGTCGTTACCCGGCAATCCATCGCTTTCGCCGCAGGAACCGTTGGGCGTGTTTGCCGGACACGACGATGTCGGCAATCCCGCTAAGTCCGGCGCCGCGACCTATGACCCAGAGAAGCAGCAATACGCGATCGAAGGTGCCGGCACCAACATGTGGTTGGGCCGCGATGAATTTCAGTTCGCCTGGCGAAAATTGAAAGGGAACTTCATCCTGACCACCAAGGCTGAGTTCATCGGCAAGGGCGTGGAGGAACACCGAAAGATAGGATGGAACGTACGCTCCAGTCTGGATCCAGATTCTCCGCACGTCACGGCAGTGGTGCACGGCGATGGCCTCACATCGCTGCAGTTCCGCCGAACCAAAGGAGCTATCACAGAACAAGTGATATCACCGCTCAAAGCCGCCGATATCATTCAGCTGGAGAGAAGAGGAAGCGTCTTTATTATGTCCGTGGCTCGGTTTGGCGATCCGTTTGTCACCGAACAAATTGCCGACATAGCGTTGGGCGATGAAGTGATCGCCGGCCTCTTTGTCTGCTCGCACAATAAGGACGTGGTCGAGAAGGCCGTGTTTCGCGATGTGCGCATTACCGTGCCGGCAAGTGACACCTTTGTTCCCTACCGGGATTACATCGGCAGTAGCCTCGAAGTTATGGATGTAGCCACCGGAAGCCGCCGAATCCTCCACACGTCGCCGGATTCTTTACAGGCGCCTAACTGGACCAACGATGGCAAGGCATTGATCTACAACAGCAAGGGTCGTCTATACCGTTTCGAACTGGGCGGTAAAAAGCCCGTGGTCCCGGTAGAAATCAACACCGATTTTGCCACCAACAATAATAACGATCATGTGCTTTCTTTCGATGGCAAGATGCTGGCGATCAGCCATCACGTCAGGGAAGAAGAAAACAGATCCAACGTCTTTGTCGTTCCGGTTCAAGGAGGCAAGCCCAGAAGGATAACCTCGAAAGGACCTTCCTATCTTCATGGGTGGTCGCCGGACGCGAAGTTCCTGATTTACACCGGACAACGTGACGGAGAGTTAGACATCTACAAAATACCGGTTGCCGGAGGTGAGGAGGTTGCCCTGACCAGCGCCAAGGGCGTCGATGATGGACCGGAGTATACCCCTGATGGAAAGTATATTTACTTTAACTCAACGCGTAGCGGCAAGATGCAGATCTGGCGTATGAAACCTGATGGAACCAATCAGGAGCAGGTGACCAATGATGAATTCAACAACTGGTTCCCGCATATCTCTCCGGATGGGAAGTCAATCGTGATCTTGTCCTTTCCCAAAGACATAGATCCCGCCGATCACCCATTCTACAAGCACGTCTACATTCGCGTGATGCCGCTTGCAGGGGGAGTTCCGAAGGTGATCGCCTACCTGTACGGCGGCCAGGGTACGATCAACGTTCCCTCCTGGTCACCCGACAGCAAAAGGATCGCGTTCGTTAGCAATACGGATCGATGGTGAGGGGGTTTCACCCTGTAAGGGTGAGATGTTTATAGCCCCGGACGCCCAACCCCAGATCCATCGCCGTTGGGAGGGGCGGAACTCAACTTGACAGATTCTCATCAAGC
>JAMQPI010000352.1 GCA_023717565.1 Pyrinomonadaceae bacterium
CACACGCATACGCTCGTCGTCGATCCGAATGATAAGGAAAACGTCTACATCTACGTCTCCGGCACCTCTTTTGTCCGTCAACCTGAAGAGTTGGCGGGGTGCTCGGGTGAGGCACCGGACAAGGACCCGAATACGGCGCTGTTTCGCATTGATGTGATTAAGGTGCCGCTGGCTGCGCCGCAGGATGCGCAGGTGGTCTCTACTCCTCGACTATTTATCGATCCACGGACGGGCGCCCTGAACGGCCTGAATTCCGGCGGCACCCATGGCAAGACCGGACCGGAAAAGCCGGAGGATAGCAATCAGTGCCACGACATTACCGTGTACTCAAAGATTGGGCTGGCGGCGGGCGCCTGCTCCGGCAATGGAATCCTGCTGGACATTAAAGATCCCGTGCATCCAAAGCGTCTGGACGCGGTAAACGATTCGAACTATGCGTACTGGCACTCGGCCTCGTTTTCAAACGATGGGAAAAAGATTGTGTTCACCGATGAGTGGGGTGGAGGACTGGGCGCGCGATGCCGGGCGAACGATCCGAATAAATGGGGCGCTGATGCGATTTTCCATGTGAAGGACAACAAGATGAGCTTTGCCAGCTACTACAAGTTGCCGGCCGCTCAGGGCGACAGCGAAAACTGCGTGGCCCACAACGGCTCGCTCATTCCGGTGCCCGGCCGTGACATCGAAGTGCAGGCCTGGTATCAGGGCGGCATCTCCGTCATGGACTTTACTGACGCAGAGCATCCGGTTGAAATCGCCTATTTCGATCGGGGCCCGATTGATCCAAAGATGCTGGTGCTCGGCGGCCATTGGTCCGCCTACTGGTACAACGGCCACATTTACGCTTCGGAGATCGCCCGCGGCCTGGACATCTTTGATCTAACGCCGACGACGTTCCTGACCCAGAATGAGATCGACGCCGCGAAGGCGGTGCGGGTAGCTCAACTCAATGTTCAGAACCAGGAAAAAATCGAGTGGCCGCGACAGTTGGTCGTGGCGAAGGCGTACGTCGATCAGTTGGAGCGAACGCAAGCTCTGCCGGCTGATCGAATTGCCGCTCTACGGCGGGCGATTCAAAGCGCCGAGAGTTCACACATGAAGCGAAGCGAGCTCGCTAAACTCAAGCGCCTCGCTCCCTCGTTGGAAAAGAGCGCTGCTACCAGCAAAAGTGCGGCAGACTCAACCCGATTGCAGGCTCTGTCGGAAATCCTGAAGCGACCTGCCGGCTGAATCTTTACCAGCGTATGAGTGGCTTCTAGTCGCTAAAAGTGTTCCGTGATGCCCACTTTGTGAAACCAGGATGTGCGAATCTGGAAAGCGAAGGCCATCCCAATCAACATAACCTCCATTAGTCCCAGGATTACCAGAGGCGCATACTTCCGTTTACCTCTCCGGACGAAAGGCAAAGGCACTAAGGAAGCTACTAGCAAGATCAGCGCGAACGTCGCGGCGGTAATTAGCGTTAGGGTCAGGTATAGTTGAATGGTCGATGCCATCATGGAGATGCCACCATTGTAGCCTGCCACCATTGTAGCCTGGTGAGATAGCCTGGATAAGAAGTGATTCAGCTTCCCATAACAATACCAACGGGATGAGACCAAGAGCGCCGGCGACCAAGAAGAACCATGCGGAAGGCGAAGCGGTAGTCGTCGACATGAAGCAGCGAACAACGATGACTATGATTCCGATCACTCCTAAAAATATCGCGAAGTAGAGCCCGACTAGCACCGGCAGATTGGCCTCTGAGATTCCGATGCCCACCGCCGCGATTCCCGCGGTTTCAGCATTCCTCATCGCTTGGAACGTGCGAACGATCAGGAGCACGCTCAGCGCCGCGCCGGCCAGAGGAGCTAAATACGAGAGTACCGGAACCAAACGCGCGAAAATGCTGACTCCGGCTGGAGATTGCTTGTTAATGGCTTGGGGCGTTGAGTTCATTGGGTTGTGCTCCTGTCCTGGGAAAAACGAGACACGGCTTCGCCTAGGATCCGGATTGGCGTGAGTGCAGGCAAGGAACTATAACCAGCTCGCCGAGAACTCGAAGCCAGATGGCATACGGAAAGCGACAAACATCCACCATCCTAACAGCCCGATGCAGAACTTGGTAAATGAGTGGGGTAAATGGAGACTAGCGGAGGCGAGTGCTAACCGAATGCCGAGCCATCGCAAACCGATGCCTTTGTTCATCGCCATTGCCTTGATGGCGCTGTTGACCCTAGGAGCCGGGGCCGGGGCTCAGAGCATAGAAGATCCTCTCGAACAAGGCTTCAAGCAACCGCTCGACTCAGCTAAGCCAAGAACCTGGTGGCATTGGACCAGAAGCAACGTCACCAAAGAAGGGATCACTAAGGACTTGGAGTGGATGAAGCGTGCCGGCATCGCAGGGTTTCAGTTGGCCGACGTCAACGCTGGTGGCGGCCAAACCGTCGACGCGAAGATCGTGTTCGGCACACCGCAATGGTTCGACGCCGTCCGTCATTCTGCATCCGAAGCTGAACGGCTCGGACTCGAGATGACAATCTTTAGTTCGGCGGGCTGGAGTGAGACCGGTGGGCCCTGGGTGAAGCCTGAACAGGCGATGAAGAAACTGGTCTGGAGTCAGACCATCCTGGAAGGTCCGCAAGCGTTTGCCGGCAAACTTCCGCAGCCGCCTTCGAACAATGGACCAATCCGTAATCTGATCACCGGCGCCCCACGTCCCGGCAGTCCAACCTCCCCGCCCGATCCTACTTACTATGGCGACAGCGCTGTCATCGCCTTTCGCACGCCGCCGGATGAGACCGAAATCGCCCAGCCACGCCCGCAATCGACGACAAATGCGGGCGCGATTGACGCCACTCCACTCTGGGACGACGATCTAAACACGGCGCTCACAATCGCCGCGCAACCAGACGGTGGGCCAGCGTGGGTGCAATACGAATTCCCGCAGCCGTTCAAGGCGCGCGCGATCTCGATTGCTGGACGCGGTGGTATTCCGGTCGGACGCATCCTGGCGAGCGACAATGGTTTAGACTTTCGAACTCTCGTGACTTTGCCCGGCCCGCAACTCTATCGTGGCGGCGTAGCGCGGACATTTGCATTCGGAGAGACCACTGCGAAGTTCTACCGCATCGAGTTGACGGGCGCGCCGCTCAGTCCCGCGGCGGTAATGAGCCAATCACCATCTTTGCCGGCGCGCGAATACACACTGATAGAGGCGGTGCTCCATTCGGGTGCGCGCGTACATCGCTGGCAAGAGAAGGCGGGCTTCAGTTTCCTCTTCGAGTACGAATCAGTGCCGACACCGCCCACGCCTTCAAGCTCGATCATTCGAACTTCAGACATCGTTGACGTGACCGGCAAGATGGACAAAGACGGGACGCTCAATTGGGATGCGCCGGCCGGAAACTGGACCATCCTGCGAATGGGTTACTCGCTGACGGGAGCGAAGAATCGTCCGGCGGTGCCTGCCGGTCTTGGTTACGAAGTCGACAAGCTCAGCCGGAACCACACCGAAAGTTATCTCGGTGGCTATACAGACCCGCTCGCACAGGCGCTGGGGCCGCTCTACGGCAAGAGCCTGCGGTATGTGCTGCTTGATAGCTGGGAAGCGGGCATGCAGAACTGGACTGAGGAGATGCTAAACGAGTTCCGCCGGCGACGTGGCTACGACCCGACTCCTTATTTACCCACACTCGCAGGCCGCGTAGTTGCGAGTTCGGAAGTAAGCGACCGTTTCCTCTGGGACTTCCGTCGCACGCTCGCCGACATGTTTGCCGATAACCACTACAAAGTTGCGACCGAGTTTCTGCGTCAGCGCGGAATCAGTACCTATGGCGAAGCCGCCGGTGTGTCGCTTGAAATTCCCGAAGACACGCTGCTGAACAAGAAGCATTTGGACATCCCGATGGGCGAGTTCTGGGCGCGCGACCTCCACCCGTCTTCCATGTACTACGAAGATGTGCGCGGCGCCGCTTCCGCTTCGCATGTTTACGGGAAGACTCTGGTCGCCACGGAGTCGTTCACCGGCGGCGGTTACGAGTCGCCTTATTCGCTGAAAAAGATCGTCGACTACTGGTTCGCACAAGGCGTCAATCGAATCGTCTTTCATACGTCCGCGCATCAGCCGCTCGACACCAAACCCGGCAATACGATGGTGGGAACGCACATCAATCGCAACATCACCTGGGCGGAACAGGCCCAGCCGTTCATGACTTACCTGGCGCGAAACTGCTTCATGCTACAGCAGGGTCTGTTCCGTGCGGACCTCGCGTATCTGCTGAATGAAGGCGCGCCCTCGACTATGCCGTTCTGGGGAGCGGGGCTGAAACCAGCGCCGCCCGACGGCTATGACTATGACTACGTAAACACGGACGTGTTGCTTAATCGAATGTCAGTGGACGCTGAAGGAAGAATCGTCTTGCCGGACGGCATGAGCTATAGCGTGCTCGTTCTGCCGGAGATCGATCGCATGACACTCCCCGTGCTGCGCAAGATTCGTGAATTAGTGCATAGCGGCGCGACCGTGTTGGGTCCGAAACCTTTGCAATCACCGAGTCTCGCCGGCTACCCGAGCGCTGATCGCGAAGTGCAGGCGTTGGCAGAAGCGCTGTGGGGTGATCTTGATGGCCTCAGTCGCACTAAACGCAAGTACGGCAAGGGCACAGTAGTGTGGGGTCTTTCGCCTGCGGACGTGCTCGAGTCGTTGCGTATTCCTAAAGATGTTGAATACAGCCGCGCGTTGGATGCGAAGGTGTCGTGGCTGCATCGGCGCGCTGGCGATGCGGACATCTACTTTGTGGCCAACCAGACGGACCGTCCGCAGGACATCAATGCTCGATTCCGCGTGAGCGGCAAAGAGGCCGAACTCTGGCACGCGGACACGGGTGAGATCGAGCCGGCCGAGTTCAGCATCGCAGATGGACGCACGACTGTGCCGATGCATTTGGCGGAGCGCGAATCTGTGTTCGTGGTCTTTCGCCGTGCGACTTCATCCTCTGCTCGCAATTTGCCGCGCGCGACTGTGACGACGCTCGCGACTATTGATGGACCATGGACGGTGAGCTTTCCGTCGAACCTGGGCGCTCCCGCGAAGGTCACATTAGCAGAGTTGGAAACCTGGACCGCAAACGCAGACGAGGGCGTGAAGTATTTCTCCGGGACGGCGACCTATTCGAAGAAAGTGCAAGTAGCGCGTCGTTGGTTTCGACCGCGCGAAAAACTCTTGCTCAATCTCGGCGCAGTCGGTGACCTTGCCGAAGTCTCAATCAACGGCCAGGCGTTAGGAATGCTATGGAAATCGCCGTACCAGGTGGATGTCACCGGCGCATTGAAGCCCGGAGCGAATCAACTGGAAATCAAAGTCACCAACCAGTGGACGAACCGGATCATCGGCGATCGGTCGGCCTCCCCGGACAAGCGGGTGCTCGCTGGGGGTCCTCCTGCGACAGGTATTTTCGGCGCACCGCAGACGCTGAACAACTCGGGGTTGCTCGGCCCCGTGACGTTTGTGTCTGTAGCGAGCGGCTCTGCTCAATAGGTCGAAATCCCACCCACAGCCGAGTGGATGAAAACTGTTGAGTAGCTCCTCCGCCAGCACCACTCACCCACAGAACCATTTGCCGTAGCCAATGGATCCTGAGTTCAACCTGGCCAGCACCGCTCAACCACAGATCCATTTTGCGGCACGAGCGGCTAAATAGCACCTGACCCGAGCTTGAGTAGCTGCGGGTCTGGTTGAGCTTATGATCCATTGGCTACGGCAAATGGTTCTGTGGTTGAGTGGTACCTGCCTGGCTGAACATAGCATCCATTGGCTACGGCAAATGGTTCTATGCTTGAGTGGTACTGGCGGAGGACTCAATCAAGAGTTTTCACACAATCTGTATCGTTGGTGGGATTCAACTTGTTGTGCAAATGTCGCGATCAGTTCAAGATGTACCTATATTAAGGACGATGCTGAAACTGGCAGACTGTCAGCTTGCGTCATCTAACCGTTGACGACTCCAGGAAAGGTGATTGCTATGCGCAATTGGTTGCACGTCACATTTATCCTCGCCTGCGTAACTCTCGCATGCGTCGTTGGTACCTCAATCTCAAGTCGCGCTCAAATCCAGCGCCCGGTTGAACAACAAAATTCAGATAAGGTTGTCATCAGCAAGAATGAAGTTCCATTTGATGTTGTCGTCAGGGATAAGAAAGGACGGTCGATTAAGGATCTCTCTGTTTCGGATTTTGAGGTTTATGAAGACGGCGTCAGGCAAGAGATCAATTCTTTTCGCTTCGTGTCATCGACGGCTGATGACAACAGCCCTACTTCGCCTAACAAGGACAACGCGGGCAGTGCCAATGAGCCGGGGGCGAAAAAGACTCAGGACCGTTCCGAATCATCTGTTAGTGCTGTGGCGCTGGTCTTTGATCGACTCTCCCCTGAGTCGCGCGCCCGTGCCCGAGAGGCTGCTCTCAGCTATCTGGGCGAGAGCGTAAAGAAGAGCGAGCTGGTTGGAGTGTTTCTGACAGATCTCTCAGTGGTTGTGCTTCAGCCATTTACCAACGATTCACAGCTAATAAAGACAGGCATTGAAAAGGCTGGCGTACACGCGTCCTCTCTCTATGCCTCGAACAACGAGGAGGCGCGCGCTGCTAGAGCGTTGGTCGCAGGCGGTCTAAATTCGCCAGGCGATGCGTCGGCGCCGGCTCAACCTGGTACCGATTTCTTCGCAACAGCTAGAGCAGCAATGGTGTTGGGCAACCTGGAGTGGTTGGAAGAAACGCAACGCGATCAGCAAGGTAATGCCACTGCCCACGGGTTGTTGCACATTGCGTCGGCACTTCGTGGCTTACCCGGACGCAAGGCAGCCATCTTCTTTTCCGAAGGACTCGTTCTCCCGCCTGACGTCTACGAGGCTTTTAGGTCGGTAATCAATGAGGCGAATCGTAGCAATGTCAGTTTCTATGCAATCGACGTCGCCGGTTTAAGAACAGAAAGTAAAACGGCCGAGGCAAGGCGTGAGATCAACTCGCGCAGCGATCTGCGCATGACCCAGTTGGGCAGCACGGCGGATCCTCAGGGACCGATGACAAAGGGGTTGGAACGCAATGAAGATTTGCTTCGTCTCAATCCGGACAGCGGCTTGTCGCAACTCGCTAACGAAACGGGTGGATTCCTGATTACCGACACTAACGACCTGAAGAATCGAATCCAGCAAGTCGATGAAGATCTGCATTCATATTATCTATTGAGCTATAGCTCTAACAATCAAAAGTATGACGGTCACTTTCGAAAAATTGAGGTCAAATTAAAACGCTCAGGACTCTCAGTG
>JAMQPI010000403.1 GCA_023717565.1 Pyrinomonadaceae bacterium
GATTCGATTGCATGGTGTTGGATCTGAGACTTCCCGACATGAGCGGATTCGACTTGATCGAGAAACTACAAACAGATCTCGGACGCTATGATTTGCCGATCATCATCTACACCGGAAAGGAGCTGACCCGGAAAGAGGAACTGCATCTCAAGAAAGTGGCGGATGCAATCATCGTCAAAGAGGCCAGTTCCCCTGAACGACTGCTGGCGGAAACGGCCCTGTTCCTGCATCGCGTGGAAGCCAATCTGCCCGAGCCGAAGCGTCGCATGCTGGAGAAATTTCACCGCAGCGATCCGGTGTTGGCCGGACGCAAGGTGCTGGTGGTCGATGATGATGTGCGAAACATCTTCGCTTTGACGAGCGCACTGGAAGCTCACCACATGGACGTGGTACACGCCGAGAATGGGCAGGAAGGTATTGACCTGCTGAAGTCCACATCCGATATCGAAGCCGTCCTGATGGACATCATGATGCCTGAGATGGATGGCTACGAAGCAATCACGGCGATACGTCAGATGGAAAAGTTCCGGCAGCTTCCCATCATCGCGTTGACGGCCAAGGCCATGAAAGCCGATCGGGACAAGTGTCTGGCAGTTGGCGCCTCCGACTATATTTCGAAACCCCTCGACATAGACCAGCTGCTCTCGCTACTGCGAGTCTGGCTTTACCGACAAGATGAAACTACGTGAGCAAAGCCGCGACCGCAGTAAATAATCTGGAAGACATCGAGATCGGTCTATTGCTCGACGGTCTTTATCAAGCCTACGGGTTCGATTTTCGGGAGTATTCGCGCGCATCAATAAAACGGCGAATTCTGGAGATGATGCGGGCCGAGCACATAGGAACGGTATCGCACTTTCAAAGCAGGGTGCTGCACGACGCGGCCTGCCTGGATCGTTTCCTGTTGGGCCTCTCGGTACACGCCACCACTATGTTCCGCGATCCCAGTTTCTATCTAACGTTTCGCAGACAAGTTGTGCCGCTGCTCAGGACGTATCCGACGGTACAAATCTGGGTGGCCGGTTGCTCGACTGGTGAAGAAGTATATTCTCTGGCCATTCTGCTGCAGGAAGAGCGTCTGTACCCGAGATGCCGCATCTACGCCACGGACATCAGCCAGGTAGTCCTACGCAAGGCCCGCGAAGGAATTTTTTCGCTGGCCGCGATGCGCGAGTACACCAACAACTATCAACAGGCTGGCGGCACAAACGAGTCTTCCGACTATTACACTGCCCAGTATGACAGCGTGATTTTCAGTTCCGCACTGAAGAGCAATATTGTGTTTTCCGAACACAACCTTGCCACTGACGGTTCGTTTAACGAGTTTCAGGTGATCCTGTGCCGCAACGTCATGATCTATTTCAACAAAGACCTGCAGGCTCGCGTTCACAATCTGCTCTACGACAGTTTGAGTATGTTTGGCGTCTTTGGTCTGGGTAACAAGGAGTCGTTGAAGTTTACGCCGCGGGCAGCGTTCTATCAGCATCTCAATGACCAGGACAAGCTCTATCGAAAGGTAATGTGATTGGCCCCGTGTATGAGAACTGACGAGCTAATTAACATTCTGATGGTGGACGACAGCGCGACCAACCTGCTGGCGCTGGAGTCGATTCTGCACGCTCCTGATAGAAACCTGGTCAGCGCTTCTTCCGGAGACGATGCTCTGCGGTATCTGTTAACGAACGACGTGGCGGTGATTCTGCTTGATGTTTTCATGCCGGGAATTGACGGACTTGATACCGCTGAGCTAATTCGGGCTCGAGATAAATCGCGCAACATTCCTATCATTTTCCTCACCGCTAACAGCATGGGCGGCAATCATCTGAGCCGCGGCTATTCTCTGGGCGCGGTCGACTACATTGTGAAGCCGATCGAGCCGGACATCCTGCGTTCGAAGGTCGCGGTCTTTGTCGAGCTGTTCAAGAAAACGCGGGAGATCCAGCGGCAGGCCCAGTTGCTGCAGGAGAAGAACCTGGAACTCGAGAACGCAAACCTGGCCCGACTCAACATGCTGATCGAGCTCGGACAAGAGTTGGCCAGTGAACATGACCCGGCATTGGTGCTGGAAAATTTCTGTCGTTCTGCCAGATCAATAGTGGAGGCCCAGGAATCAGCCATCGGCATACTCAACGGCAGCGGGACACTACGATATTTTTTCCGCTGCGCCCCCGGCGAGGTTCACAACTGCTCAACCGGGGTTCCCGCGGTGGCGCAGCGGGCCCTGGACGCTTTGATGAGCAATCTCCGGTCACTGCGGCTGAACGAAACTGACGATCTC
>JAMQPI010000429.1 GCA_023717565.1 Pyrinomonadaceae bacterium
TACACGATCAATGTCGCCGCATCATCGGCGAACATCAAGAGCTCCGCCAGCATGGCGCTGCTCAAAGACGTTGTGGTCGAGAAATCTCAGAAACTCTTCGCGTCACCAGCCGAGCTCAAAGAGATCGAGCCCGCGAAGTAAGGATTCTTAATGCCAACGGCTCTCAAGTGATAGCGGCGTTGGGTGATTAGCCAATCCTAATTAATTGGGCAAGTAAACAAACTCAAGTAATCTTTGGATTGCAAAAAGTCAGTCAATCACGCCCGGTATCCCGAAGACATCGGTCGTAATCGTGATAGATCTTCGCGCCCGAAATTAGCCCCGTTATCAATTTCCACCTGCCGCCTCGACAGGCTGAAGCCGCCTTATCAATCACTCAACTTCCTGCAATTGGTTATACTACAAATCTCTTGCTAAATAATTGGATAAACCTCTTGACAAAATTAACGACCTGGCAGAAAATGCCCGCCATCCAAGAAACGTTGCATTTTTCGCCCGACACGATGGTTTTCTTGAATTAAGGCTTGACGAGTTTGCTTCGGGCAGCTTGAGGAGGAGTGCGCCCATTTGGCGGATAGCGGACTGTGCAATCTATTACTGGCCAACAATCGGTCAGACCAATTCAGATCTCGGAATAATATTGTCTTGCGCGCTGGTGGGAGTCATTTGCAAGGTAGAGGCTGGTTAACTGCACCGTGCACCCAGCCCACACTGCTACTGCAATTGAATAGACGCGGAACCAAAAGATCACAAGTTGGCGACTCAGCATAGAGATCGTCACGATAGCGCCTCAGACTGCGACGCTCAACACGTGGATGCCAATCTGATCCATACCGTGGATCAGAAGAGCCTGGCTGAAGTTCCGCGGGTATACGCGAACTCACTTTAGACATTCGCGTCCTCATGGTGCGCGTTGCGTGATATTCACGACGGGTTTTACTCATCGCCCCAAACAACAAGTTCGTTTTAGCAGTCTTCAGTTGCCAATCTGAGGCACGAAGTCGCCTGCCGAACGGCAGCCAGCAGTGATGCTGTCACTCTGTGCGCAGCTCCGTGTCTTCCACACGAACCGGTCTCTTTATGAAAGGAGTGGACGATGACAAAGGGAAACGTTGGTATGCGGAGAAGTGTCAGCGCGGCCTGGACCTTAAGTTGGGCCCTAACTATTGCCGTGATGCTGCCGGTATTGCTACTGGGATTTGGTGCCGCGGCACAGACCCAAACTCTATTTACAGATAACTTCCAGGACGGGAATGGAAACGGCTGGTCGAGGTCGAGCGGCACCTGGACCGTCGTAACTGATGGCTCGCTCGTCTTCCGGCAGTCTGGTACTAGTGCGGACTCCCGTGCCCGAGCAGGCTCAACCTCCTGGACCAACTATTCCGTCCAGGCCCGCGTGAAGCCGATTGCCTTCAACGGCGCCAACCGATACGTCGGTCTCATCGCCCGGGCGACAAACTCAAACCACTTCTACTATGTCGCGCTTACGAACGGAAACCAGTTAGTGCTGGCGAAACGTGATGGAGATTCGTCGACCACATTGGCGTCAAGATCCTTCACGGTAACCGCGGGTACGTTCTACACACTCCGGATATCCGTGCAAGGTTCGTCGCTAACCGCTTCCGTAAATGGTGGGCAACCGTTGGCGGCGACAGATAGTCAGTTCAGTGCTGGAGCCATTGGGGTTGCGTCATTCTTTGCTAGCGGCTCATTTGACGATGTCGTCGTCACCAGCGGTGGCGGAGGAACACCAACACCAACGCCGACACCCAATCCGACTCCAAATCCAACTCCCAATCCGACACCCACTGTCAATCCGACTCCGAATCCGACACCCAATCCAACACCCCTTCCGGGTGGACCAATAGGCTTTGCTTCCGTGAACGCACTCGGCCGGAACGGTACAACGGGCGGGGCCGGAGGATCCACGGTGACGGTGTCGACGGCAACAGCACTAATCGAGGCCATCGGACGTAGCGGTCCCTTGGTAGTTCGCGTTAACGGGATGATCACCCTGCCGGAAGAGATGCACAGGATCAGCTCCGACAAAACGATTCTCGGAGTGGGTGTGAACTCCGGCATTAGTACTGGCGGCTTCAACATGACCGGCGGAGTGAGCAACATCATCATCCGCAACATGAGATTCCTTAACGCCTTCGACGACTCAATCAACATTCAGGAGTCGGCACACCACATCTGGATCGACCACTGCGATTTGTCGATGGGTCACGACGGCCTCCTCGACATCAAACGTGGTGCCGACTTCATCACCGTTTCGTGGAACTACTTTCACAATCACGACAAGACGGCGCTGCTCAGTCACGATGACGGCAATGCAGCGCAAGACCTGGGCCACCTCCGGGTGACCTACCATCACAACTGGTTTGATACCACAACCCAACGCCACCCACGCGTGCGCTTTGCTGATCCGGTGCACGTCTTTAACAATTATTACCTCAGTAATAGCGGCTACGGTGTGGCATCGACGATGAACGCCGGCGTGCTGGTCGAGGGCAACTACTTCGAGTCAGTTCCAAACCCGACTGTCATCCAAACGGGCGACAGCGATCCCGGAAGGTTGGTTCAGAGGAACAACGTCTTCGTCAACTCCGGCGCACCTGAAACCGCCGGATCTGTCGGAGACCCGAGGTCTTTCTACAACTACACGCTCGACAACGCGGCGAACGTGAAATCGATCGTTATTGCCGGTTCGGGCGTCGGCAAGATCGGTCTCTAAACCGAAACTCATGAGATCGGGGCGCCCGAGAATCGTCTCAGGCGTCCCAATCTTCTTTTATTTCAATTAGCTCAGACAGGTGGAGGGGCTCGGCGCCAAATGAATCGTCGGGCCCCTCTGCGTAACTCTTTTGCTGAAGCCCGCTTTCACTGAACCTGATCACTGGCTGGAAGGGTGTCAGTAGAGTCTTATTTAAGGACTATCCAACGGGCAAAGTGATCGTGACGATCAGGCCGGTGTCGGAAGCGTTGGTGGCGGTTACGGTGCCCCCGTGTAAGCGCACCGCACGTTCTGTGATCGCCAGCCCGAGTCCTGTGCCTCCACTTTCGCGGTCGCGAGCGTCGTCGACACGATAGAAAGAGCGGAAGATTTCGGCAAGAGCATTCTCGGGAACGCCGGGTCCGTGATCGCGAACGGTTATTTCTGCAACACCGTCGCCCAGATTCAGTGCCAGGCCGGTTGAACGTGCATCTCGACTCGAACCTGCCTTGATTTCGATCTCGACCTCAGTCCCTTCCGCCGTGTATTGAACGGCGTTGCGGACTACATTTTCGATCGCCGGCCGGAGCAGTTCCTCGCTCGCCAAGATCATGCAACTCTCAGAAGAACTGACGCGCACCGAACGATTGCGACTGCGAGCTTCGAAATCCGCGTCGTCCGCAATTTCCCGAACCAACCTAACCAGATCGAACCGGTTCTTGCTGATCTCTCGAGTCCCGGTTTCCAGCCGAGTCAGCGCCAGCAATTGTCCAATTAGCGCATTCAGATTTTCGGCTTCATGTTGGATCCTTGTTAGTGCGCTCGTGGCTTCCGAACCAGCACGCTGCCGCGCTAACTCAAGAGCAACATTCAAGCGCGCCAAAGGCGAACGCAGCTCGTGTGAAATGTCACCCAGCAAACGACGCTGGGCCTTCAGTAGCAATTCGATCTGTTCTGCCATGAGATCGAAATCTGAACCAAGCGAAACTAACTCATCTCGACGCTTACCCAACGAGGGTCCGACGCGAGTTGCAAGATTGCCACCAGCTAACTCCTTGGTTGCCTGGCGCAGCTTAGTTACCGGCGCCGTCAAGTATTTCGCCAGCCAGTAACAAAAAGCCGCGCCAATCAGACTCATGCCAATTACGTGCAGCAGCTGATGATGCAGACGCAGTGGCGGATGTGGAGGCATCTCGGCGACCCAGACATATTGATCGCCGCCGACTGTCTGTACCGGGCGGGCCAATAGTGGGAACAATCTATTTCTGACAAATTCTGTTTTACGCGTTTGCGTCGCCTTACTCGCTAACTCGAGGGCCCCATCAGGTACATCCCGGCCGGACAATTCGTTGAGGTTGGGTCCATACAATACCGATCGCATGTTGGTCCCGCGTTCTATCTGCGCCAGGTAGCCTGCCAACGATGGCTGACCATCACGTTTATAGATTTCAGCTGCGGTCTGCGCATAACTAGCCAGCACAAACTCTGGTTCTTCACCCAGAGGTAACCGGAATGGTTCGTGTCGGATGAACTCGCCCACCAGAAACGTGGTCAGGATCATCGTCAGCATAGCCGCGCCAAACCATAGAAAGATTTTGAGAAAAAGGCTGCGCGGCAAGATGTTCACTCCCCGGTCGCGCCGGCTGTTTGCGCATATATGTAACCAACACCGCGCACGGTCTTGATGCGATCGGCTTCACCGACGCGATGGCCAAGCTTCTTGCGCAAGTTGCTAATATGCATATCAATGCTGCGATCAAAAGGCGACGAACTGCGCCCGAGCACCTGCCTGGAGAGTTCTTCACGCGTCATTATTTGTCCGGCAGCGCGCACCAGCTTTTCCAGAACGTCATACTCCACCGCGGTTAGTTCGATGATCTGTCCCGCCCGGCGCACGAGACGTGTGCCGGTTTCGATTTCCAGATCACCAACTGCAATTCGGGCAGTCTCCAGGTCGTCCTCCGGAGCGCTGCGCCGCAAGATAGCGCGAATGCGCGCAGCGAGTTCACGAGGGTTGAATGGCTTGGGCAGGTAATCGTCGGCGCCAATCTCAAGGCCCACAATCCGATCTACGTCGTCCCCGCGGGCTGTAAGCATCAGCACAGGTATTCTTGAAAGGGCGCGTATCTGGCGGAGAACATCTAATCCGTTGAGTCCAGGCAGCATCACGTCAAGGACGACGATTGAATGCTGGCCGTCGAGCGCGCGCCTGGCGCCAGTGTCACCCCGATGAACAGCTTCAACATGAAAGCCCAGAGGTTCAAGATACTCTGTCACCAACTCGCACAGCGCCACATCGTCATCGATGATTAGTATCTCTTCCATGGGATCACGAGCAAAACCTATTCATTGTAGTCCAAATACAACTCTGGATTTGTAAAGAAGTGTCATCGCGCAGGAATGCTTGAGCTCAGATGTTTGGCAAAGGCCAAATCATTACGGATGTCCAACCAGAACCCTCAAATGACAGTCGGGCTTCTGCCTCGCTGAGCAGCTACGCACTATTAATGATCAAGATTTAACTCAATCGATGCACTTCCATTTACAAAACTTTACACAGGCTAACCAACTCTTTACGTCGGGGTCGCCGAGAGCGGCGTATAAGAGTGTGGTAGCAGGAAGAACACCCCGAACGACCCTCTCCTCTTGCAAACAAGCAAGAACTCGCCGCACACCGTACGGCCGGAGAGTTCCGGGAAGATGAATGATGAACCCGAACTTA
>JAMQPI010000067.1 GCA_023717565.1 Pyrinomonadaceae bacterium
AAGTCTTTCGGGCTCATCAACCCAAAGCGGCGTCGCGCAAAGCCTTGCCGCCGCACTCCAAATACTTCTAATTCAGGACTGAGGAATTGAGGGTGAGAACCAATGGATAAACAAACACTCCGAGCACAGCTAAAGGAGTTACACGCGGAACTCCAGCAGGTTGAATCACTCGACGTCAACGAACGAGAGATGCTGGAGAACCTGGCTCGAGACGTTCAGGAGATACTTCACCGGGACGACGATCGTACCCAACACTACAGCAGTCTGGGTGACCAACTCAAAGAAGTTGTGGCCCAGGTGGAAGCCTCTCATCCCCGGGCGACGCTGTTGATGAGGCAGGTGATAGATCAACTGGCTTACCTGGGGATCTAGGTCGGAGGCGGAATCGGTTGCTTTAGAGAGCTGCTGACGATGTCAGCAAAGTGACATTCCGTTTCTTTCGTTGAGCCTCACACGACCTCGGAATAACACGTTCTTCGTTCACGTTGCGCAAAGTTCCTCACGTGCGTGCGAGAAAGTACGCATTCGTCTTCCAGTTCACCACTGGTTTGTGAATCTCCCCGCATTAAATAATGCGCATTTAGGGTTTCATAAGGCACAACTCTTGCGCTGAGAGAATCTGCAAACAATAGAACTTCCCGCTTGGCCGGCCCGGCTATGCACAGACCCAGGGAACTACGGATTTCTAGCAGCGGTCTTCAAAAGCGGACGAGGTTGGTGCTTCCGTCTCCAAGAAGGGGCCAACCATGAAATTGGTCGCAGCGAAGGGACTGACTTTGATCGAGTTGGAGCAGATTGAAGAGTTGGCCCACCAGTCGAAAACGTCCGAGGCCAAGACCGTGCTGCGCCTCTCGGCGGCTTTGCGCGAAGCACTTCAGGCCAAAGAGAATGCGTGTGCGTTGGCGGCAGAGTTCAAGAAGAGGGCTGGCGGGCGCCATAGAAACAGCGATAAGCCTTTGCAGGGCTAGGCATATAAGGAGGACGGAAATGAGACTGAGATCAACGCTGAATCCAGAAGAGCAGACCAACGTTGTCGAGGGGCCGACCAGGTACAGGACAGGCCCAAACCAATCAGAACTGGTGTGCGGATTCTGCTATCAGGCCTACTACGTCGATGACGTTACTTTTCTCAAGGCTGTCTCAGCGCTGGAGGAGGGAATCGATAATCCCTTCGTCTGTGATGAATGCGAAGAAGACTACGAAGAGATATCTCATTGAGTGCTTGCCAGGTTTCGGTTATCAGGAGGCACTTTGTAAAGGAGGTGGATCATGAATAGGGGCTTGAGGTTGTTGAGTGCGGCGGGCTTGGGCGCTGGGTTAATGTACCTGTTTGATCCTGCGCGGGGGAAAAGACGGCGCGCTCTAGTGCGCGACCAGATGAAACACGCAGCCAAGGTAGCAGGTGATGTAACGGGCAAGACAGGACGAGGTGTTCGCAATCATTTGCTGGGCGTTTTTGCCGAAGTAGGGTCTCTGTTTCGAAGCAGAGATGTGTCAGACGATGTAGTCAAGGCGCGCGTTCGTGCGAAGTTAGGTCGGGTCGTTTCGCATCCGAGCGCAATTGAGGTGAAGGCTGTTGATGGATTGATAGTTCTAAGTGGCCCAATCCTCGCCAGCGAAGAGCATCCCTTACTTAAGTCTGTTGCCGCTATTCCAGGCGTGAAAAACATAGAGAATTTACTGGAACTACACGACCAGGGCGGCGAAATAACAGTTCTTCAAGGCGGACAACCAGAAGAAGGACCGCTGAAGACTAACTGGTCGCCTCCGGAAGAGTTCGCTGACGTCATGTCGCATGTTCATGAGACGAGATGCAACATGTTCATGAGGTAAAAGGAGTTGCTTACGAAAAAGCGACGATGGTCCTTAAAGAACGGATTCGGCAAAACCTGGATGTAATGCGCGGGAAAGAATGATTAAGAAAATGCTGAACTGGTCTGATTAAGCGTACCCTGAAGCCATTCTCTTGCTTGCTCTATCGATTCACGATCGACCAATGGTTCGAAACTGCGTGCTGGGCCCAGTGAAACCAATACGGAACTGAAGGGGAGAGGATTGCGAGCAGCATCCCATTTGTGACGCTCTTCTATGGCCGGATGACAATCAGCAGCCAATGGTATCAGCGGTACATTTAACGTCGAGGCCAAGGCAACGGCGCCAACCTTCGCAATGCGAGCCGGTCCCCTGCCATCGGCGGTTAGAATTGCACACGCACCGTTCGCTAGCTCATTTGTGAGTTGTATCAGAGCTTCCCAGCCGCCTTCTTCACTGTCTCCGCGGACGACACCAAGACCAACCAAGCGACAGAGCAGCGCTAGATAGTCTCCGCGGGGATCCCGCGCAATCATGATTACCGTTCTGGCAGGAGGGCGCCGCATGGCGAATGCCACCAGCAGCGAAGGCGCATCACGGTGCCACAAGGCCAGGATGCTGGGCGTTGGCACATGCGGCCACGGAGGGTTGCCGGATGTGACAAGACGCGCTGTCACTGCGACTATTTGCACGTAGAGGAACAGGATCGTCGCGGTGATCGCCACGAAAAGCCAGTGAAGTGGGAGCAAGTAGTTGCGCACCAAAGCCAGCGCGGAGTCCACAATGCGCGTCACAACACTTCGACCCCGATCCTTGTCCGCCAACCTCTCTGAGGGCGGCACTAGTTGAGTAATGAGCGAGAGTCGATCACCGGCAGTTTCGACCCCGCTTCCTGGATCCGGCAGCTCAATGTGATAATTGCGCGACATGGCAAGCATTTCTGACTTACTTCAATCCAAACGAGTTGGGCTGGCTCTTAGCGGAGGTGCCGCTCGTGGACTTGCTCACATTGGTGTCATCAAGGCCCTGGACTCTGTCGGCGTTAAACCCGCGGTGATTGCCGGAACAAGCGTCGGCAGCATCATCGGCGCGGCACTGGCGGCCGGAATGGACTGGCGGGAAATGGCTGACATGGCTCGGTCCATTTTCTGGCCTGGTTTATTGCACGGAAAAACACTCGAGCGATTCGCCGCCCAGTATCTGCCGGCAACATTCGAACACCTTAGAACTCGCTTTGCCGCGGTGGCGACCGTCGTGCCATCAAACAAGGTGCTCACGATGACAAGTGGTCCACTTCCATCGGCAATCAGCGCGAGTTGCGCCTTGCGTCTATTCCGCCGGCCGGTTATCCGCGAAGGCTTACAGCTCAAAGACGGCGGCTTTTCCTGCGTGCTCCCAACTCACGTTTGCCGCGAGTTGGGTGCCGACCTTGTTATTGCCTCCGATGTCTGGGAATGGAGTTCCCTGATGCGATCGTTGGGCTGGTCTCCATCAGACCGGCGATGGATCGCTCGAGCGTATCCCTCCCACTATCGATTCGCGCTGGCCCATGCAGACATTCACATTCATCCTGAGATTCCGGCCACCGGTTACGTTCCTGGGGCGGCCGCCGTAGATCGGATGATTGCCGTGGGCGAACGTGGCGCATACCTGACTCTTGAGTCACTCTCAAAAGCTCAGGCTGCCTAGTCATTCTCGCTCTTATAAACGGCTTTCAGCACCTGCCGCGTTTGAACAAATACTCTCGCTGTTGCCCACTCGGCGACCGACAGCCCACACTTCACCGCCGGCGCGCAACTGCAAGACAATCAAATCCAGCGGACGCATAGGAGGCCCATTCAGAACAAAACCTGTGTTCGCGTCGAACGCTCCCTTATGGCAGGGACATTCCAGTCGTCGGCTGGCGCGTTCGAAATAAATTGAGCAACCCATATGCGAACATTTCTGGCCGTAAGCGTAGAACTGTCCGTCCTCGGCCCGCACCAGGATTGCCGGATCGCTCGATCGCGGATAGGTGAAGTACAGAGACGAACCTGGCATCAATCTCTCGGCGCCTTCAATCCTTAGCGGCGGATAGACAAGCAATGGTTCCTGCTGAGGTGCAGCCTCCGAGGCCAGAGCTGTCGCTGCGATGAGAAATCCCGTGGAAGTCAGTAACAGACAGTTACAGAACTCACGCCGCGCGATCTCACCATTTGGAGATTGGGCGTTAGTCATTGTCTTAAACCTCTTCTACCGGATTTTCTGAATCGTTACGGTGATGATCCCAAGATCACCGGCCGTGCGATTGTATGACACCCAGAAACCCAGTTGCTCGTAACGCACGACCTTGTACATCGATCCGTCCGGGTTCATCGGGATACTGTCCCCCACTATTGCCTTGGGGTCCGGTGCGCCACTCTTATCGCCCAGATAATCAACCGTGATTGC
>JAMQPI010000463.1 GCA_023717565.1 Pyrinomonadaceae bacterium
AACACGACTCCTGGCGACTGTTGGACCCGACGCTACCGCGCTACGGTACTGACTTCATGACACTCGGTTGAGTCGCTTTGCCTTCTGATAAAGCCGTCGGGTCGATCTGCGCAACACGACTCCTGGCGACCGTTGGACCCGACGCTACGGCGCTACGGTACTGACTTCATGACACTCCGTTGAGTCGCTTTAGCCTTCTCGTAAACCTCAAGCGTAAGACGTGCGGTGCGCTCCCAGGTGAACTCTGCGGCGCGGCTTCGTCCCAGAGCCGAGAGGTTCGCACGCAAATCATCGCTATCCAGCAAGTCAACAATGGCGCCTGCGAACGCTTGAACGTTCGTCGGCTCTACGAGGATTGCGGCGCCTCCGGTGGTTTCCTCAAGAGCCGGGATGCGGCTGGTGATAACGGGCGCTCCGCAGGCCATCGCTTCGAGCGGTGGCAAGCCGAAGCCTTCGTAAATGGAAGGATAGACAAACGCCCGGCACGAAGAATAGAGGGCCCGCAGATCTTCGTCGTTGAGATATTCGGTCAGGATAATTCGTTCCCGCACTGGTGATTTTTCGAACGCCTCGAATATCGGTTCACTAAGCCAGCCGCGGTTACCGGCGATTACGAGTTGCAGAGTTGGTGTTGATTGCCCGCCGGCAACTTGCTCGAAAGCCTTGACGAGTGTTTGCAAGTTCTTGCGCGGCTCAATTGTTCCCACCGTAAGTAGAAAGTCGGCGCCTACTCCAAGCCTTCGACGCGCGGTTTCGGTAGCTGCCAGCTCGATGGGTGCAAAACACGCGCGCGCCGCTTCGGGAACCGCGAAGACCTTCTCGGCAGAGAGCCCCAGATGCTGGCAGACTTCGCGGCGCACACTCTCAGTGGGTACGATCACAAAGTTCGCGGCCCGGGCCATCAGAGGGAGGCGGCGCCGGGAACGGCTGACCCGACGCTTTTCGTGGGTTCCGGGATGGATCAGAAGCGAGAGGTCGTGGATGGTAAGTACCGTCGGGCACTGCCGCCAGGGGGGCACATCGAAGTTGGTGCCGTGAAAGAGTTCGAGACCGCTGCTGCGAATGTAGCGTGGCAGCCCGTTGGTCCACCAGTACCGCCCCACTGGTCCCACCGGAACCCGCTTGATCACCAGGTTGGGCGGGAGTGGCAGGGACCCGTCGTGCTCAGCGAATGGCGCAGCCGCCGGGAGGTTGGAAGGGTAAACAACCTCAAAATCGCTGTCTGGGGCGATCATGGCCAGGGCCCGGGCAAGTTCAAAAGTGTAGTGCCCGACACCGGTCTTGAGAGCCGTCAGGGGGATGCCATCGAGTCCGATACGCATGTTTGCTTGGGTTTTTGCTCCGACTTTCGGACAACCTTACCTCGGTTTGGTCATCAGATACGATAGTTAAATTTATCCACCTCGTCGGCGAGACTTTCTATTGACCAAAATGGCCCGACGGAGTTAGACTTTAAACCTTGTTGGTGCGTCTAATCCGACGTAGACAAAACCTCTTGTCCCTTTCCTTAAGCTTAATCTTGTGTGCAGGAGCGATAAGATGCGAATTGCCATTGCCGTTTTAGTGATTACCCTGAGTGGATTGAGTGTTTTCGCTCAAGCCCCTCCGACGCTAAGGATAGAGACCGAGGTACCCAATCTTCCCTCCGAGTTGTTTTACGGAGACGTTAGAGTAAAGCCACTGCGGCTCCGGCCATGCGCCACACCGGGGTGCACGCCCGTCCCGATTACTATCAATGATTCCGACTTTTTCGTTCACCAGCACTACGTCGACTTTCTGAGTCGTCTGGCGGACCCTCCAGGACTTTCCTTCTGGAAGGGTGAGATTGATTCCTGCGCCGGAAACCCGACGTGCGTTGAAATAAAGCGCATTAACGTCTCTGCTGCTTTCTTCCTATCGATTGAGTTTCAGGAAACCGGGTTTTTGGTCTACCGAATTCGCAAGGCGGCCTTTGGTAACCTTCCCGGATCGCCTGTCCCTGTGGTTCGTGAGACCTTTATGCCTGAGACTCGCACCATCGGGTTCGGAGTGGTTGTTAACCAGCAGGGTTGGGAAGCCTTGTTGGAGGCCAACAAGCAAGCTTTTGTCCTCGGCTTCGTGCAACGTCCGGATTTCCAAACCGCCTATCCAGCCAACATGACCGCCGCGCAGTTTGTCGACCAAATGGACACCAACGCTGGCCTGGTACTCTCGTCGAGTGAAAGATCGACCCTTATCGGGCAGCTTAGTCCGAGCCCCGCGAGCGCTGCTCTACGCGCTGGCGTCCTGCGCGCTATCGCCGAAAACTCAAATCTGCAGCAGAGAGAATTCAACAAAGCTTTCGTTCTGATGCAGTACTACAGTTATCTGGGCCGCAACCCGAACGCCATGCCCGATAACAATTTCGCCGGTTGGCAGTTCTGGCTCAACAAGCTCAACGAGCACAATGGCAACTTCGTCACTGCTGAGATGGTCAAAGCGTTCATCGTCTCCGGCGAGTACAACGCTCGATTCTAAGAGACACAAGAAACTTACTTGCAACGAAGGCTGGACTCAGTTTTGAGTCCAGCCTTTTTTGTGCGTTGTGCCATGAGGTCGGTACCCGTCACGCCGTAGCGTCGCGTCGCCTCGCCCATCACTCACCCGTGTGTCATGAGGTCAGTACCGTCACGCCGTAGCGTCGGGTCGCCTCACCCATCACTCCACCCTTGTGTCATGAGGTCAGTACCGTCACGCCGTAGCGTCGGGTCGCGGCCCATCACTCACCCGTGTGT
>JAMQPI010000473.1 GCA_023717565.1 Pyrinomonadaceae bacterium
TGAGCCGCTCATCACCGCCGAATGGGCAGTTGAAGTTTTCAAGAAAGCACGACCCGAGGGGTTCAAAACTGCCTTCATCTCAAACGGCAATGCCACGCCTCAGGTGTTGGATTATCTGCGGCCCTGGACCGACTGTTACAAGATTGATTTGAAGTCCATGGACGATAAAAACTACCGCCAGCTTGGTGGAGTCGTGGACAATATCTTGGACACGGTGAAGATGGTAGACGAGCGCGAGTTCTGGGAAGAGATCGTTACGCTGGTGATCCCGGGCTTCAATGATTCCGTTGACGAACTAAAGCGTGCGGCTGACTTCATCGCCTCTGTATCGCCCGACATCCCCTGGCATGTCACGGCATTTCATCAGGATTATAGAATGACGGAAAACGCTAACACGACAGCCGAGCAACTGGTTCGCGTGTGCGAGATTGGGCGCGATGCAGGGTTGCGGTACGTCTACGCGGGAAACCTTCCTGGCCGCGTGGGACGTTGGGAAAACACCTATTGTCCCTCATGCGACGAGATGCTCGTGGAGCGTTACGGATATCTCATTCGAGAAATGAAGGTGACACCCGAAGGCGCGTGTCCCGCCTGTGGCACGATCATTCCCGGAATTTGGTCCTAGCAGGCTCTTGTCAGAACCGCAAGCGGTAGCGACCGGGTCCTGGGCTCAACGTCACTAACACAATTAAGACGAGTTAAGCCCAGGACGCGGTCGCTACCGCTCGTGGTTCTGACATCGACGCTACTTTGGCGAAGGAGTCGCCGCGGCCGCCTTAGGCGAAGGAGCTGTCGCGGGCGTCCCTTTGGGAATCGGCGTACCGTGATGGAACATTGCCAACCATTTCCCATCACGTTTGGCCCAGATAGTAGAGTGCCGTTCTGCCGGCGCCGAACCCGGCAGTTTAACGGTGTACGTGACTACTGCCGCATCCTGGTCGAAAGCCACCGATTTAAACTCACTTAGTTGAGCCTTCGAGAGATCAACCTCGCTGACTCCTTTGATTGAGCCGGCCCTGTCATAAACTCCGGAGGGTTCTATTTCTATCGCTTCAGGCGCAAGGAAAGCTGCAAAGCCGTCGTAATCCTTGTTCTTCAACGTCTCCCACAATGCTTTTTCCGTGGCAATAGGATCGGCCCCTGGCGGGAGAGGACTCGCGGCCGAAGCCGGGCTGGCACTTGCTTTCGCAGTTCCACTCTTGGGGGCTGGTGGTGGCGGGGCGGTGCTTGCTTCACACTCCTGATGAAAAGTCGCGAGCCACTTGCCGTTGCGGTTGACCCAAACTGAACTCGCCCGCGCCGATTGAGGCGGAGACTCTTTACCCTTGTACTTTGCTTTGACGTCGACATGGTAAAGGATTACCACCGCGTCCTTATCAATGGGTAGATACTTCCAATTGGAGAAAACGACTTCAGTGGGCTCGAATTCCTTGACGCCGGCGATGGAGCCGGCTTTGTCATGAATGCCATCAGGAAGGACCTCCATTTGATCCTCGGCCAGCATGTTGCCAAAGCCATCGTAGTCCTTGTTCTTGATGGTGTCCCAAATGGCTTTTTCTTTAGCAATCACGTCGGCTTCAGAAATCGCCACCGCGGCTGGTTTGGTGGCGGCGCTATTGGTCGGCGCGGTCTCATTATTTGTCGGCGGCGCGGCGCAGGCGGCGGCGAGCGCCAACAGCAGTACGACTGCGAAACTCTTCTTCATTTTCAAACTCCTGGCGGGGTTCTCGTAGAACGTGCAGACTGCCTATATGCCAAAACATCCCGGGGAGTCAATAGTTAATAATCGTGACGGTAACCATTGACAGAGGTAAGCCCTCGGGATTATTGTCCGAGAATTCGGACCCGAGTGGGAGGCCACCTCGGTCACGGCTGAATCGATTTGAAGCGACCTTGGCCTTCAAACTCGCCCTCCGCTATCGCGCCAGACCGCAGTCTTCGTCAAAAAAGGAGAACCCCCGATGATTCGCGCTCTCAGAATCTCCACCTCCACCGCCCTGATCTTGCTGAGTGCTCTTCTGTTTCAGGCCAGCACCTCACTTAGCGTTGCTCAAACCCAGAAGACCCGCGCCGGTTCCGGCGATGAAGAGGCCCCGTTATTCAGTGAATACCGTAGTGTTCGAATCGGTATGACAGCGGAGGAAGTGCGTAAGAAGCTGAACAACCCTAATGACAAGAGCGATGAGCAGGATTTCTTTGTTTTCGGCGATAACGAATCGGCCCAGGTGTTCTACGACAAATCACACAAAGTCTTCGCCATCTCAGTGAACTTCCTGAAAGACGCCCGCGAGCAACCCACTGCCAAGACGGTATTCGGATCTGACATAGCACCTAAACCTGACGGCTCGATCTATAAAATGGTGCGCTACCCCAAATCTGGTTGCTGGGTATCGTTCAGCCGGACCGCCGGCGATTCGCCTTTGACCACGGTAACCTTGCAGAAGATTGAGTAGCGCGAATCTGGCTACCGAGAAACAGATACGATCCACGAAAGTACTAAAGGATCTCAGATCTAGAATTTCAGATCTGAGATCCGAAGTGTTTTCGTCGATCGTTTCGTTGTTTCCATGGTTGCTTTGCTCTCCAATTTTCAATAGCTTGGTCGACTGACTTGTTAGCGGACTTGAGGAAAACCAGGAGTACAACGCGAGCATTGATAATGACGCCGAATGCAGAACCATCTGAGTGCAAGACGATCGATCGGATAGGTTTGTCGCGCGCGATTAAGGAGCGGGCTTTAAGCGCCGGCTTCGACAAGGTGGGGATCGTGCGCGCGGAAATACTCGCCGCCGAACGCTCGCGAGTGCAGGAATGGCTGGATCGCGGATACCAGGGTGAGATGCACTGGATGGGAAGCGATCTCGACCAGCGAACCAATCCCCAACGACTTTTTCCGGCTGCACTTTCAGTGATCGTAGTCGCTCTTAACTATTACACGCCCGATAAACACTCCGGCGATCCGGAGACGGGTAAAGTTTCGCGCTATGCCTGGGGGGACGATTATCACGAGGTGGTCCGCTCGAAGCTAAGCGCACTCCTGGGATGGATTGAGAACGAGGTTCCCAGCGCCACGGGGAAGATGTGTGTTGACATTCAACCGATGATGGACAAAGCCTGGGCGGTGCGGGCCGGGCTGGGCTGGATCGGCAAACACACAAATCTAATCACGCATGAGTTTGGTTCCTGGGTTTTCATAGGTGAGCTGCTGCTGAACCTCGAGCTTGAGTACGACTCCGATCAGGTTGAGGACCATTGCGGGAGTTGCACCCTCTGCATCGATGCATGCCCCACGAGTGCGATTCGCGAACCATACGTGGTTGACTCCAACAGATGTATCTCTTATGCAACTATCGAGTGGCGGGCGCCGGAGATGCCACCCGGGATTACGGAGAATCTCGAAGGGTGGTTTTATGGCTGTGACATCTGCCAGGATGTCTGCCCCTGGAATCGTTTCGAGACAGCTACCGGCGAGGATCGTTTCCAGCCCCGGCCGGGAACGGTCAACGCGAGACTCTCGGAGATTCTTGATCTGACTCCGCAACGCTATGCTGAGCAATTTCGCGGAAGTGCAATGAAGCGTGCGAAACTGACGGGGCTGCAGCGCAACGCTCGCGCGCTATTACGGGCACAAGAGACTGTGAGAACCCAAAAGGCGTAAGGTAATTTTGAGAGTCGCGAAGGTGACTTGGAGTTCTGCGCTCGCGAAAGTGACTTGGAGTTCTCGGCTTCGCCGTCCCCAGTGCGGTAGGGCTCCGCCTTACCGTGGACCACTCGATCTTACTGAGGCTGTGCCTCCGTCAGACTCCAGAGAGGCACAGCCTCGAATTCAAATTGAATGCTTTCCGGTAAGGCAGAGCCTTACCGCACTGTCAGGCGGCAAAGCCGCACAAGGGAAGCCACACAGGGGAAGCGACACCTGAGCAGCAACGTAAGAGGCAAATAATCAAGTAAGAGGCAAATAATCATGAAAACAAAATTTCTGTGGCTGTGTCTGGCCTCCTGCGTCCTCTTGCTTATATCTTTCCATGCAGCGCATTCGCAGACACCGAAGACTCCCGCCGAGCTGCGGCAGTTAGCTGCGGAGTACTACAGCTGGCGCAACCAGAACTTTCCGGTTTTCTCGAGCGACGCCGGATTGCACACCTGGGATAACCGCCTGACTGATTATTCGCTCTCGGCAGTCCTCGATCGGCGGCTGCATGCCAAAGAACTGCTCGCCAAAGTGCAGGCAATGCCTACGAAGGATTGGAACAAGGAGGATCGCATCGATTGGCTGTTATTCCGCGCTCAGCTCGATGGCGTCGTCTTCTTTAATAGAGTATTTGATTTTGAGCAAAGCGACCCTCAGCTTTATGTCAACGAATGCAGCAACGGCATTTTTTCTCTACTCAAAAAAGAATACGACACGCCACGCAATCGGGCGCTCTCAGCCACAGCGCGCTTAAAACAGATGCCGGCGTTGGTCGAGCAAGGCAAAGGTAACCTGATCAAACCAGGGCGACTCTATGCGCAACTCGCCATTGATTCCGCACGCTCGATTGACAGCCTTTTTACCGACAGCCTGATGAGCCTGGCCAAAGATTTATCTCCCGCCGAGAGAAACGAGTTGGTGAAGTCGCGTGACGCGGCACTTACCTCGTTGCATGGCTTTGCCGATTGGTTGGAAAGACGCTTACCGGGAATGGTCCCGTTCAAGCCCATGGGCGAGGAAAACTACAATTACATCCTAAAGAACATTTATCTTCTGCCACTCGACGCAATGCAGGTGGAGATGCTGGGCCAGGCGGAACTGGCGCGTTATCGTGCCCTGGAATCGCTGTTGCCGGATCCTTCGCTCGCCGATCCAAATCCGGCGCGTAGTAAGAACATTCCTCCCGACCAGGATTCGTTTCTGAAAGCATACGAGATCCGGCAGCAAGAGATGGTCACCTTCCTCAAGACCAATAGACTCATCTCCTTGCCTGACTACATTGGACCGTTTTACATTCGGCAGCTTCCGGAGGCGTTCAAGCCCACCAGTCCGGGCGGGTTTATGAACCCTCCTGGCGTTTACGATAAAGACCCCAGCGGTTTCTTTTTCATTCCCACTTACAATCCGGCCAGCAAGAACTTCTACATTCGCGCCGCGATCGAAGACCCGCGACCCATCCTCGGTCATGAAGGAATTCCCGGCCACTTTCTCCAGCTCTCGATTGCGAACCATGTGCCCAATGAGATTCGACGCCAGCATGGCGACGGTATCTTCGTTGAAGGTTGGGCACTCTACGGTGAAGAGATGTTGATGCGTACTGGTTTATACCCCAACAACTCCGCGGGCCAGGGCCAGATACTTCGGCTGTCGCGTTACCGCGCCGCACGAATCGGCGTCGATGTAAATCTCCATACCGGAAAGTGGACGTTTGATCAGGCGGTGAATTATTTCATGGAAGCCGGCGGCCTGGACCGCGAGGCTGCGACTGGTGAAGCTGCCGGCGCGGCGGCAAGTCCAACGCAGAAGATTACCTACATGGTTGGTAAATGGCAGATCATGAGATTGTTAGGCAAGTATCGCGACAAGCAAGGCACAAACTTCCGGCTGGGCCAATTTCACGATGACTTGGTCAAGAATGGCAGTTTGCCACTCTCGATTGTTGAGTGGATGCTGTTGGATGATTCGTCGTCGCTGGATCAAGCTTTAAGGTGAGGGATAGTTAGTCGGAGAAGTTTCTATGGAAGGCTACTAGCTCTTCAGAAACTCGAGGATCAACGGAATAACTTTTCCGGGAACTTCTTCCTG
>JAMQPI010000476.1 GCA_023717565.1 Pyrinomonadaceae bacterium
GCCCGGTTCGGCTATTTCACGCTCGACAACACGCGCCGTCTCGACGCACGGTTCTTAGAGCCACAGTTCACCAACAGCGGGTTGGGAATCGTCAATCCGGCATCTGCCTTTGAGCCGGGCCCACCGACGCAGCGAGCGGCGCGTTTTGGTGGTAAGGGTAACCTAAGCGACTTTTCGCTCAATGCCCCGAACGATGTTTTCAACCGTCGTCAGCAGCTCACACTGACATTCGCCGACAACATGACTTACATCAGAGGGGCTCACACAGTTCGCTTTGGAGTCGAACACAAGCGCAACTTTTTTGACACCAACCTGCCCGAAGAGCAGGGGATGGAGTTTGAAGCCATCACAAACTTTGCCCAGGTGCTAACAACATTTGTACCGGAAGCCGACGTCTCCTTCGGCATCACCGACAAACAATTTCTTTTCAATGACCTCAGCCTTTACGTTTCGGACGATTGGAAATTCAACGAGCGCCTCACCTTGAACCTGGGCTTGCGCTGGGATTGGTTTGGTTGGCCAACAGAGAAGAATGGACGTTTCGCCAACTTTGATTTTTCGCGCGTTACCAATCCGAATGATATTCGGCCCGGTTTCATCTTGCCGAGTAACGCGACCGAGACGGGGTTTAATGCGATTGATGCGAGTTTGCCGACCATAGCTGGGGCCGGCAATGATCACACACTGAACGGTCAGGACCTGAACAACTTTGCGCCGCGCGTCGGGTTTGCGTTCAAACCTTTTAACGGTGATAAGACGGTGATCCGCGGGGGCTACGGAATTTTTTACGACCGCCCTTCAGCGGCATTCATCAACACCATCTACAGCAACTATCCGTTCTTCAAAGAAATCGAAGCAACGTTTGAAGGTAATCCAGGCACTGTGCTTGGTCGAAATGTCTTCGCCACCCAGGATCCGAACCTACCGTTCAGCAGCTACTTCCCGTTTCGGTTGCGGAGGATCAATCTCGACAGAGCAAGTCCATATGTTCTGGAGGACAACACGCCGGGACTGGAGAATAGGAGCGGAGCAGAACCGCTTGAATTTCGGGCGATCGACCGTGACCTCAAAACGCCTCTCGTACAGCAATGGAATTTCGGTATCCAACAGGAGTTCAAAGATTGGATCATTGAAGTGCGGTATGTCGGAACCAAAGCGCAAAATCTGCTGCTCGCCGTCGGCTTCAATCAACCTTACGACCTCAATGACCCCAACACGCCTGATTACATTTACGGACGCTTGAACGATGCCTTTGTACTCGGTGGCGGCGCGTTGCCGCCGCGAAGTCCGGGGTTGAGTGAGAGGGAACGCGGGGCGACGAGGAGTCCTACTAGTGTCAGGGCCTTCGGCGCGTGTAACGATGCCTTTCGCGGCGTGGCAGGCTATGCTCCATGTAATAACGGTTTCGGCGGGATTGATTTGAATGCCAGCTTCGCCGACTTTGACATCGTCAACGCGCTGATCGCTGGCGACGTCCGGGCCCCGTATCTCGGGTTCGACTCCACCGACGCTATCGTTCTGCAGTCACGTGGGTACTCAAGTTACCACTCTGGTCAATTCAATCTCACGAGGCGATTCACAAAGGGCTTTGGTTTTAGCACCTCCTATACTTTTTCCAAGTCAATTGACATCGGCTCCACCGACCCGGGGAGCACGACAGCCTCGGGACGGCCGGACACTCCAAATCTGGGTCTGGTGGTGCAAGGCGACCAGCGTAACCTGAACGCCAACCGCGGCCCTTCTGACTTTGATCGCAGTCACCGATTCAGCTCAAGCTTCGTGTGGGAGCTGCCGGATTTCGGTTCAAAATCAAATTTCCTCACCGGCTGGCAGCTATCGGGCTTCGGACAATGGCAATCAGGAACACCGTTTTCGATTTTTGCTTCGAATGCCGGGTTTGAAGCTCTTCGTTCCAGTGGCGACATCGAATCACAATTCTTCGGCATATTTTTAGCCGGCTCAGACCGCCTCACGCCAATCAATGCCGGAAGCTTCAGGGAAGAAATTTTCAACGTCGGCGGTGCCAGCGGCACACTCTTCAATGCTGCCTTTGGCCGTCCAAGTGTCCGCAGTCTGGAGCTGCTACGGCTACAAGGTAGCGACCCAACTCGCGAGTACTTCAATACTTGCCAGGATCGAGAGAACGCCAATTGTGCGTTGCTTGCGCCGCTGGGAGGGTTCGGCAATCTCGGCAGAAACGTGCTGCGAGGGCCGTCCCAGAAGCGAATTGATCTCAGTTTGCAAAAGTCCACCAAGTTAAGCGAACGGGTTACGTTGGAGTTGAAGTGGGACGTCTTCAATATTTTCAACTTCGTTAACTTCGGAAATCCGAATTCCGATTTAAGTGATGAAACAGACTTCGGACAGATCACTCGCACCGTGGGTGCTCCACGCGTGATGCAATTTGGCGCGAAACTGCGCTTTTAGTTGCGAATGACTCCTTGCTGAGCAGACGTTTTTCCCAGATGTGGTTTCTCAAAGTTCTTACGGAGAATTGAAATGTCGAAGCGAGCGCTGATCGTAATCCTTATGATCGTCACAATGGGCGCCGGTCTTCTTATCTGGCGCAAACTGGATACCCGGACCAGGGCCGCCAGAGTGGAGTCGAAAATTCTTAGGGGACTCACGGCGGAAGAGCTAAACCTCGTTTTTAAGAGCCAGGCAGTCAGTGACGTTGGCGCTGTAGCGGCGATAACGGAAAGACCGGAAACGCGGCAGGCATTTCTCAAAGGAATCCGAGAGCATCTAGCGTTGGCAGCCGAAGCGCGTCGTGAAGGCTTGAGTGAGGATCCCAACTTCAAAATCAACTTGGACTATAAGGAGAACCTGCTCCTGGCGGACCTCTACAGTGCCAAGCTGAGTAAGGATCCAGGAAAGTATGTGGTGCCGAGATCGGATATCGACGCTGTTTGGACCAACCCAGAGAACGAAAACCAATTCAATAAGGACCAGAACGCACTGCGCACGATTCAAGCGGCGGTTGCCCGGGAACGAGGAGACCAACAGTCGTATGGGAACCTTCAGGGTGAGAGTCTAGTCAAGGCTCGTGAGAAGTGGGCCAGAACCAGAGTCCTCTCGAACCGGGCGAAGAACGATGTGGAGTTCATGTCAAGGCCTGAAATAGGGCTGCGCTTTAGGGTGCTGGAAGCGGGAATTTTATCTGCCGACTACCTGCGAAAACACTGGGCTAAGAGTATCAGGGCTACCGAGCAGGATATTGCTGCCTATCTCGCGGCCCATCCGGAATACGATCTGAATAGAAAGCGGGAGAAAGCCGAAAAGATTCTGAAACGTGCTCGAGCAGGAGAAGACTTTGCCAGGTTGGCCAGTGAATTTAGTGAGGATCGTTCAACGAAGGACACGGGCGGGCTCTATGAGGATGTTGAAAAGGATACGTTTTGGGTGGAAGTGGGGGACGCTGCTCTTGCACTCGAGCCAGGTCAAGTTGCTGAGACGTTAATTGAGACTCAAGTCGGATACCACATAGTCAAACTTGAGAATAAGAGGGTCAAGAAAAAAGAGGACGGGAGTCAAATCGTCACCTTCAGCTTTAGGCACATTCTGCTGCAAAAGAGTTTTGAGGAGCCCGTTAGTCGCTATCCGGAGATTCCTCCGCCGTTCATGAAAGCCGAAGAGATCGCAAAGGGTGAAATTGAAAAAGCTAAGCGTAACAAGTTCGTAGAGCAAATCGTCCAGCGTAACCAAATCGATCTGCCGGAGGATTTTAGGGTTGATTTGCCGGAAATCGTAACTACACGTCCTTTACCAAATCCAGGTTCGGCCTCAAACGCAGCATCTCAGCAACATCGGTAACTATCCAGGCCGGGAGTAGAAATGAATAGACGACCTAATCGAATTGTATTCGTCGGTGTCATGATTGCCCTTACAGTTGCACTACGGAGCAACGCGACAGCTCAAACGTTCTTACTTAATGAGGTCGAGATCGACCCGCCGTCAACAATTAGCGACGCCTGCCAGTACACGGAAGTGCGCGGTCTCAATCCGGGCGTGGTCCCTGCTAACACCTTCTTCCTTTCGGTCAACAGCGACATCGGGAACTTCGGGTTTGCCAATCAGGCAATCAACTTCGGTGGCCAGACAGTAGGCGCGAACGGCACCATCACCTTGTTCAATAACTTCAGCGGGATGTGCCCGAACCGCGTCTTCCCGGCAGGCACCACTCTGTTAACCTTCACCTCCCCTAACTTCATCGGACAGGGCTCGGAAACCTACTTGATAGTCCACGCTACGGCCAACCTGTTCTCCGGACAAGATCTCGACACTGATGATAACGGCATGTTTGACGCTGGCTTCGGCATCACCGTGCTGGATGGCTTCGCCTTACTCGTTAACCCTGAGGAGGAGTTCGTCTACGGCGCAGAGGTCGGCGTAGTGAACATCAGCAGTCCAGGCCTCGAACAACCGGATGCGGTCTCGCGTTGCGGAGAGAACACAACGCCATTCACGATGAATGCATTTTACTGGGGCGAGTTAGCGGCGTCGCCGGACGAAACAACACAGTTTGTCGCACCACTGAGCACGAACTTCCCGCCAGGCGGCATGTTGACTCCGGGAGCGGCGAACGTTTCTTGTGGCGCGCCAACGCCAACACCAACGCCAACGCCAACACCAACGCCAACGCCAACACCAACGCCAACACCAACGCCAACACCAACGCCAACGCCAACACCAACGCCAACGCCAACGCCAACGCCAACACCAACGCCAACGCCAACACCGACACCGACACCGACGCCGACACCGACACCGACACCAACACCAACGCCAACGCCAACGCCGGCAGTGCAGTTTAGCGCGGGAGTCTTCATCGTTAACGAAGATTGCGGGACAGCGGCTTTGATCACGGTAACTCGTTCTGGTGACACTGGTGTTGTTGGAACAGTGGACTTTGCGACGAGCGATAGCACGGCTCTGCAGAAGAGTGACTACACCAAGGTCTCCGGTACCCTCAACTTTGGAGCGGGTGAGTTGAGCAAGACCTTCACGGTACTGATCTCCGAAGACGCTTTTGTTGAAGGCAACGAATCACTAACACTGACGTTGAGTAATCCCACGGGCGGACTCTCCTTAGGCGCTCAGAATGCGGCGAGTTTGACCATCACCGACGATCCTACAAATCCTCCGACAGTCAATCCGCTTGACACCGCTCAAACATTTGTATGTCAGCACTACCACGACTTCCTTAACCGTGAGCCCGATCCAGCCGGCCTCGCGTTTTGGACCGATCAAATTGTCTCGTGCGGTACGGACACTCAGTGCATTGAGATCCGGCGCATCAACGTCTCAGCCGCGTTTTTCCTGTCGATTGAATTTCAAGAGACCGGGTACCTGGTGCACCGCTTATACAAGGCGGCATATGGCGACTTGCCCGGCGCGCCTGTACCCGTCACCTACAACGAGTTTCTTCCTGATACGCAAAGGATCGCGAAGGATGTGGTAGTCGGACAGCCCGGCTGGCCGCAGGTCCTGGAGGCGAACAAGCAAGCGTTCCTGTTGGCATTCGTCTCGCGGACCCGCTTCGCTACAGCTCTTCCAACGACAATGACACCGGCTCAGTTTGTCGACGCGCTCCTCGCGAACGCCGGCGTCACCGCGTCCGCGGCGGAGCGCCAAGCGGCCATTGATGAGTTTGGAATCGCGGTCACTACCGGCGATCTGGCAGCGCGAGCGCGTGCCTTGCGCCGGATTGCGGAGCACTCGACATTCGTGCAGCAAGAGTTCAACAGAGCGTTCGTGTTGATGCAGTACTTCGGCTATATGCGGCGCCATCCACCCGATGCGCCTGACACCAACTTCGATGGCTATAACTTCTGGTTGAACAAGCTCAACCAGTTCAATGGGAACTTCATTAACGCTGAAATGGTTAAAGCATTCATCATCTCTGGTGAGTACCGGCAAAGGTTCGGTCCATAGTAGTGGAAGCCTGATGGTCAACGCTCCGACTAGTTCTGGTTCGACCGCCGTCTACGACGACGGCTGTTTGCGGGTGGAATACCCTAACTACTTCATCACTTGCAAGGGGCAATACCTCGACCTTAAGAAGACTGAATTCCTGTTGGTTTCTCGCCTGGTTCGAAATATTGAACGCGTCGTTACCTTTCAGGACTTATGGGAACATGCGTGGCCGGCTGGGAAGCCTTTGAATCTGGCCAGTCTTCACGTGTACATGCATAAGGTGCGTCGCAAGGTTGCTGAGTCTGGATTGCGCGTCCACAACATGATCAACGTAGGTTACAGCCTTGGTCATGGTGAATGTTGCGCACGGACAAGTAGAGACGGCGACGGCGTGCAGCGGTAACCTAATCGATGCCGGTTCGTTGAACTCAGTCAGTACAGGCGGGCCCCCGTTATGCGCTAGTGTTGTTCCCAATCTATCTATCCTTAGGCAATCTCTCTGTCTCTCATCCCTAAGTAAGGATCCTCATCCCGACTAGGACATTCTCTAAACCTGGCGTTTTTCACAAACCTGCACAAACCTGTATGAGAAGCCATTGATGGGCGCTGACCCTACTTGTTTCGAACACCGGTGCCATCGGCTACACCGAAGGGCGTTGGTCAACGGAGGATACTGTGGCATTGTTGAACAGCAGATGAACCCAATGCGACGCGTCGACGCTAAGGAAACTGATGCAAAATCAAGCCACCGCAAACATCGAGGGCTGCTCGCCGTTAGAACGTAAGCAGCTTTCGTTTCTCGACCGCTTCCTCACCCTTTGGATTTTCGCGGCTATGGGCGTCGGCGTGCTTATCGGATTCACCAACCCGCAAGTCGAGGGCTTCGTCAACCGCTTTCAATCCGGCACGACCAACATCCCTATCGCCATCGGGCTAAT
This sequence comes from Pyrinomonadaceae bacterium, assembly GCA_023717565.1. Classification (GTDB taxonomy): domain Bacteria; phylum Acidobacteriota; class Blastocatellia; order Pyrinomonadales; family Pyrinomonadaceae; genus PSRF01. The sequence continues at coordinate 6,855 of JAMQPI010000476.1, forward strand.
TCTGATGATGTATCCCCCACTCGCCAAAGTGCGTTACGAAAACCTGGGTGACGTCTTTCGTGACTGGCGCATACTCGGGTTATCACTGGTGCAAAACTGGGTCATTGGTCCCATCTTGATGTTCGCGCTGGCGATCCTTTTTCTGCGTGACTACCCGGAGTACATGGTCGGCTTGATAATGATTGGGCTGGCGCGTTGCATCGCGATGGTAATCGTCTGGAACGAACTTGCGCGCGGCGATAATGAGTACGCAGCCGGACTCGTCGCCTTCAATAGCGTGTTTCAAGTACTCTTTTATAGCGTCTATGCTTGGTTCTTCTTAACTGTTCTGCCACCCGTGTTCGGCCTGCGTGGCAGCATCGTGAACATCAGCATCGCGCAGATTGCCAAAAGCGTTTTCATCTACCTGGGGATTCCGTTCATCGCGGGGATGCTCACTCGCCTGGTGCTCGTCAAAGCTAAGGGCAAGGAGTGGTATCACAGCGTCTTCATCCCCAAGATCAGCCCGCTCACGCTCATCGCACTTTTGTTTACTATCGTCGTAATGTTTTCACTCAAGGGGAATTTGATTGTGCAGCTTCCCTTCGATGTCATACGCATTGCCGTACCGATGCTTATCTACTTCGTGGTGATGTTTCTGGTGAGTTTCTACATGGGCCAGGGAGTCGGCGCGAACTACGAAAAGACTGTGACACTCTCTTTCACTGCCGCGAGTAACAACTTCGAATTGGCGATTGCCGTGGCGGTTGCAGTCTTCGGCATCAACTCCGGCGCCGCCTTTGCGGCCGTCATCGGCCCGCTCGTAGAAGTACCGGTAATGATCGGGCTGGTGAGCGTCGCCCTGTGGTTTCAGCGCCGGTACTTCACCAATGGAGTGCAGCCAGCAAGGATGGTATGAGAAAACGCGTGTTGGTTCTTTGTACTGGCAATTCCGCACGCAGCCAGATGGCCGAAGGCCTGCTGCACCATGATGCCGGTGACCGGTTTGATGTTTTCAGCGCCGGGGTAGAACCAACCGAAGTTCGCCCTTTGGCTATTGCGGCCATGCTTGAGGTTGGCATTGATATTTCAGAACAGCGATCCAAGTCAGTTGCTGAGTTTGCGAACCAGGAATTCGACTACGTGATCACCGTGTGTGATAACGCAAATCAGCAGTGCCCGATGTTTCCCGGCAAGGCTGAACGCATTCACTGGAGTATTGAAGATCCGGCAGAAGCGCAAGGGGACCAGCAAGCCAAACTAGATGTGTTCCGACGGGTTCGAGACACCCTACGCGAGCGGCTCAAAACGCTGGATGTCCAATGATGAAAGCACTCCCAAGAGATTAGCGATCACTGGTGATCAAAATGGAGCCGGGTCGCTTTTGAGAATTGAGTTGATCAGCTACGATCTTGTAGAAACACTCCAAGCATGTCCGGTAAGACTCTTCGGTTTGGTCGGTGCGGATCTTCACTCCACACCAAGCGCACAGGACCTCGAAGTCGTTCTCAATTTGAGCTGGTTCGGTAATCATAAAAGCTCCTCGTCAAAATTTTGTTGCCGCCAACCATACTCAGCGAGGATTAATAGCGCGTGGCGCGCGAATTAAATCGTCGTTAAGAAAATCCATCTCCCAGAGGGCTGCTAACCCCGCCTCAGTTCAGACTTCATTCATCTTCGGTTCATCTCCATCGCCCCGACAAGAAAAAAGCATAGTCGTCGCTGTAACATTCTGGTAACATCGATTTAACCGCGCCGTAACATCGGCGCCGGGATAGATTGAACCGCCCCGCATGCGGAAGTCTTCGACGGTCCGAACTGGGAGGAGGCACATTGCTACCCAGGCCACG
>JAMQPI010000478.1 GCA_023717565.1 Pyrinomonadaceae bacterium
GCGAGCATCGATTACGCCACGATCAGCGGCAGCGCGACCGGCAGTGCAACCTGTGGAGAAGCTGCTGACTACATCAATGGCTCCGGCACGCTAACCTGGGCCGCAGGCGAAATGGGCAGCAAGACTGGCACGATCAGTATCTGCAACGATGCGATTCAAGAACCTAATGAAGCGTTTACCCTCGCCCTTGCAAATCCGAACGGCGTAACGCTCGGCACCCAAAACAGCGTCGGCGTAGTCATCAACGACGACGATGATCCCGGTCAGGTTCAGTTCAGTGTTTCGAACTACAGTCTCGGCGAAGCAAATACCACAGTCTCGTTTACCGTCACGCGCACAGCTCTCGATGGTCCAGCCGTCAGCATCGACTATGCGGCTGACGGCGGGACAGCAACTGCGGGTGCAGGTTGCGGCGGCGGGGCGGATTACACCAATACGTCCGGTACGCTTTCATGGGCGGCGGGGGACATCAGCAACAGAACTGTGAACTTGACCTTCTGCAATGACTGGCTTGCCGAAGGGGATGAAACAATCCATCTGAATCTCACGCACCCGACCGGAGGAGTGATTCCACCGGCCAACCCGGCTCTGTTAATAACGATTTCAGACGATGACCTCTTCCGACAGGTCACGAACACCAACGACAACGGCGCCGGGTCACTGAGACAGGCACTCGCAGATGTTAGTTCCGTTTCTCCGAGCGGCACGGGCTCGATCAACTTCGCACCGGGCTTGGCTGGCACAATAACCTTGCTGACAGCACTACCCGATATCACCCGCAACGTTCGTATCGAAGGGCCGAGCGCAAAACTTCTAAGCGTAAAGCGTAGCAACGAGCAAAGCACACCTCAGTTTCGCATCTTCACCGTCGGTGCCGATTCGGAAGTGTACCTTTCCGGGTTAACCCTCGCGAACGGTAGACCGAACGGCAGCGGCGGCGCCATCTCTAACGAAGGCACCCTCGACGTTGAGAACTGTTCAATTGAGTCCAGCGCCGCTTTGTTCGGCGGCGGCGTCACAAACCAGGGAAGCATGACCCTTACCAACAGCACCGTCGTTGGCAATACGAGTCTCTTTACCGGTCCTGGCTTGGGAGGCGGTGGAATCCAGAACTTTGGACAGTTGTTGATAGTCGGCTGCACTATCTCAGGTAATAGCGCTGCTCCAGGGAGCGGTTATGGTGGCGGGATTTCGAACGGGCCCCACGCTCAACTCACAATTGCCTACAGCACCATCACAGCGAACACGGCCTTTGGTGGCAGCTCACCGGACTATCCTGATGCCGGCGGCGGAATCTTCCAATTGCCGTTTGCAGATCACAACCCAGTCATCAGAGGTAGCATTATCGCCGGAAACATCGCCCCTACCGGGCCAGATCTCGCCGGACCATTTACCTCTGACGACTACAACCTGATCGGCAGTACTCAGGGCGCTACCATCAGCGGCGAAATCGCTCACAACCTCACGAACGTGGACGCGCGCTTAGCTCCTCTCGCCGATAACGGCGGCCAGACTCGTACACATGCTCTATTGAACGGCAGTCCGGCAATCGACAAGGGTGACAACCGAGAACCTCCGGCCACCGACCAGCGCGGGCTACCACGTCTCTCGGATGGAGATAGCGACGGATCAGCGTTGCCGGATATGGGCGCCTTCGAGGTGCAATCAAGCTGCTCGATTGCCTTCGTCACCACGTCACTTCCGTCAGCAACCGAAGGCGCAATCTATGGCCAACAGTTGGAAGCAACCGGTGGCACTACACCGTACTCATTCACTCTAACCAGTGGGGCACTGCCCACAGGTTTATCACTCTCAGCTGATGGTGTGATTTTCGGAACGGTCGTTGCCGCTGGTAGTTTCAACTTTGAGGTCACTGTCAGCGATGCCAACGGCTGCTTCCGCAGAAGAACTTACACCCTTGTTATCGACGCGGCTCCGGCTTGCGCCATCGACGTCACTTCACAACTAAGCATGGTCCGTGGTGGCTTTCGTCAAAACTTCGCCACCCGACGTTTCATTCAAACCGTCACGATTAAGAACATGGGCACAGCGGCTGTGGCAGGCCCATTGTCGTTGATGCTCGATTCCCTTCCCGGCTATGTAGCTCTTTACAACCGTGCCGGCGTGACGACCTGCTTCCGACCATTGGGAAATCCATATGTGAATGTGCCCGTTGGCGATGACGCGGTGCTGACGTCCGGTGAGACGGTCACGCTGGTGCTCGAGTTCACGAACTCTAACACTCAGCAATCGATCGTCTACGTTCCGCACATTCTGGCTGGACCGGTACGGTGAGTCGCACCGTACTCTCTGAACAATTTAGGAGGAGATTTCAATGAAGACACGTTCAATCCTGCGGCTCGCGCTACTGCTCGCCGCCACCACCTTCACCGCAATCGATGGTCGCGCCGACTCAGTGACCCTAAACCTGTCAACCTCGCTGCTAGACGGCACGACTTTCTCCACGGGGACCACGTATTACGCTGTTTTCCAGTTGGTAGGCGGCGGGACTGACAACAACATTGCCACGCTCTCGAACTTTTCATTCACCGGAGGAAGTATCCTGGCGCGGGATCTCTCGGATCCAACCTCAGGTAACTTCACTGCCGGTCCCGACGCTGCGAATGTCTCTGGACTGGGACAAAGCAATTCAACGTTGCAGCTCTCCATCAGCCCGGGTGACGCTTTTAGTCTCTACTCCCAGCGGATTGTCGCCGGCACCTCTTTTTCGTTTGATTTTCTCTTGACGAATAACTTCGTAGCGGGAAACTCGTTCGACGCCTTCACCTTTCAGTTGTATGACGTAGATCTCGGGACGTTACTCCTGGAGCAACAGTTCGATATCAACGGAGCTACTCAGCCAGTGCCCGAGCCGGCTGCTCTGTTGCTGTTCGGCTCTGGACTGTCAGGCGCGGCCGCGATCCTCCGCCGGCGCAGAAATGCGAAAGCCCGATGAAGAGAACGCAGTCAGTCCTTATTGTCTCGAGGGACCAACAGCTTCTTGAATGCGGCTCTGGAAGCCAGCACCTTAAGATCGGCCTCGCCCCCGAGGGTTTCTGGCAAGTCGGGATCGAGTTCGACCGCTTTCTCTAATGACTGTAGGGCTTCTCTAATTCGTCCCAGTCTGGCGAGCGCACAAGCTTTGCTGAGATGGGCGTCACTGTAGTCGGCTTCAAGCTTGATAGCGGTATTCGCAGCATTTAACGCAGCCGTCCAGTTTCGCAACGTGCGGTAACCGTTGGCCATGGCTCCATATGGTTCCGACCAGTCCTTCTTCAAAGCGGCTGCTTTCTTAAGTAGCGGGATTGCTCGGAGACTTCCTCCGTTTCCAAGACGCACATAAGCCAGATAGAGATTTGCCGTGGCGCTCTTGTTCATCCTTTCAGGTTGGTTTAGAGCCAGTCCTTCAGAGATGGTTGTGTCATCCAGGTAATACAAGTGAGTCATCAGATGACCAAACGGATCCTCTTCCCCGCTCGCTTTCTGATCGACTCCGTCAATGACAGTTAGTGCCTCCTGGAAGCGTTTTCTGATGGACAGAAACTCGGCGAACTCGAAAAACTGTTCGATGTTCGCCGGATCGGATTTAAGTGCGGCCTTATGCTCAACTTCGGCGCGCAGGTCGTCACCCATCCCGTCATACAGCGCAGCCAGGGCGATGTGCGTGCTGGGATCGTCTGGCTCCGCCTCGCCATAGCGAAGGTAGAACTCAATCGCGAGTTTCTGCTTTGCTTTGTCTTCGTCGCCGGCGTACTCACGAGCAAGCCTGAGTAATGCCGGAGCAAACGGTTTATCCTCGCCGGCCAGTTCTGTCCACAATTGAATTGCCGCTTCTTTCTGTTCGCTAAGGGCCAATGCCAATGCTTTTAGGTGACGCAGACCTCGATTTTTTGGATCCTCCTTCAGTACGCGATCGGCTATGGCAATTGAAGCCTTAGCATCCTTTTGCATTACCAGCAGAACGCGAACGAACTCGCTGTTGTTTTGACCTCGTGCCGATTTGTTGGTCCTGCGGTCCAGGAGGGTCTTGATTGTTGGTCGCAGTGTCTCAGATATGAGGTGAAGGTCAGTGTCGGTTTGTAGTATCTCGGTCAGAAACCAGGCGCCGTGGCTACGAACCAGCGAGAGCTTCATCAGGAGATCATCATCATTAGGGTTGAGAAGTAATACCTGGGCCCTTTCACCGTTCTCTTTTACGCTAAGCACTCGCCAGTCACTCGGGTCTTTCTCCTTGCGAAAACCGCTGCTGATCTCCAGCAATAGTCGGCGATACGCTGACGACATCACATCGCGCTCTGAATCGCTCAATGAATCCCAGGTGCCCGGAGAAGTGTTGTCATCAGTCAACAGAGCAAGATCCAGGGCCGCTGTCAGGGCCGATGGACTTCCCCTGGGTACCTCTTGGGAAAGCTTTGCCGCTAGCGATCGAGGATCCTTTTGAAAATCGGCGAATCCCCTCGGCGCCTCTAACACTTCAAACTCGACGAGATTCAATGAGGCATATGTGAGCAGCGTACCGCTCGCTGTGTTTCTGATATGCGTAGCGTCGACAAAATCAGTGCCCCAGGTGGGATCCAGTTCGATCCAGTCTCCGACGTAGACTTCAACCCACGCATGTCCGCCAAAGTTCGCTCCCGAAAAGGCCAATCCCGAGACCATCCGAGCCGGTAGACCGAGTGAGCGGGCCATCGCCACATACAATTGACTAAACTCAAGGCAATCGGCTTCCAGAGTCGCCAGCGTTTCCGCAGCGGTAGCGTCGTCGACACGCTTCCACTTGATATTGGTATAGGTCCACTCAGCCAGCTTGCGAGCGACTTTCCACGCATCGCGTTCCTCTCCAGCGATCTCGCGCGCTTTAGCTATCACGGTCTTATCGTCAGAGCGAATCTCTTTGCTTGGTTGCAGATACTGGGCAAACTCTGCCCCTGTCATCGGCAATGCGAGACTGGTTTTTGGTTCGGAGTGCCTGGGAAGGACCTTCAACTCCAATTCCCTGTCCGATGCCTTTTCCACAATTTGATGGGTTGAAGCCACATCTTCCTTAAGGCGATCGATTTGACCCGCAGCTGACGCCCGAATTCGCAACTTCAGACTGCTCAGGCGCTCCTGGTTCTGGATTGGCACGCCGCGGGTTTCGACCTGAGCATAAGTCTGCCGGTATTCTTTCGAGAGCGAAGAAAGCTCGCTGACCGAGAAGCGCCCTTCCCGATCCATTGATAAAGAGAAGCGGCCTTGCACCGCGTCGGCGGTTGCAGTGGCATAAAAGTTTGGACTATGAAACGCATTAGCTAGCGAAGAGATTAACAATGACTGTTGTGTCTTGACCGGATCGGACTCCGAGTAGCCAATGGTGGCGATTGCAGCTTCAAGATTGTACCCGCCAAATGCCACCACCCCGGCCGGCGACTGCTTCGCCGCTCGGGAAAAATCGCGTGAGGATATGAGCATTTCTTTCTGTTCGAGGGCGGTAATCGCCGTCCGGCTGTTGGCCAGCACCAGGAAACCACCTTTCACTATGACGAACAAATCGGCAGACCCAAGCTTGATATAAGTCGGAGTTGAGCCTGGAGCCGCAGAGGTGCCAGTTAAGAGCCTTCCGGATGCGAGTGCTCGCTCCAGCTTATCGCTCTTAAGTTTGAAAAACACAGCCAGGGGAAAATCCCAGTTGCCGGTGAGAGTGTTTGGTAGACCCAACACTGCCACGCCACATTCAGGTCCCAGCTCCGGCAGCACCTCCTTCTCAAAATCGATGCTCCAGATCGATGTTAGTTCCCTCTTCTTTTCGACACTGAACAAATCAGTGGACCAATCGCGCCAGGCGGCAACAGGGTCAAAGTTCATAAAGTAATAGGCCACCGTCCCACGAGGCAGTAATTCGCGTGGCGATGCGAGTTGCTCAGGCTGGAATCCCACGAAGGGTTTCAACCAATCGGTTTGACTAAACTGGATTTGATATTGATTTTCCCATGTCGAGTTCGAGATTTTCAGGGCGCCGCTCTCGATCATTATGCCTTTGCCCTTCGAGATCTCAGGTTCAGTCGGATTGGAAAATAGCTTCGACAGATTGCTCAAATAGATAGCTTCCCCGGGTGTTTCCGCCATTCGCCTGAAGTCCGGGTTTGTAGCAAGCGTCTGGTGTTTACTCGAGGCCCGGGTGAGCGCATCGCAGAGTGAAGCTAGATCCGGGGCCAGCACTGCGGTATCGCCGAGATAGGTCAGATAGGCAGCATCCCTGGTTATTCGTCCACTCGCATCGACTTTGCGGTGCTCCACGACTCTTATGGGATAGCCGTTCCATTCGACCCCGCCCACAAAGCTGTATTTCACCAGGGGCGTTTCCTTCTTGGGTGTAAGAGGACCCTCAAGCATGGCCTTTGCAGAAAGTGGCAGGAACGCTGGAAGAAGAGTTAGAAAGCGGACGCCACCAGAAAAGTAGTCGGTCAATCCTTTGAAATTGCCTATGCTCCGTTGGTAGAGCATCAGCGTGCGTTCAAACCGCGCGCGGTCAGTCACTCGCAAAATGATCGCTTTGCGTTCGGAGGACTGAATTTCTGCTCGTCCGCCCAACGCATACCAGCGAGCCATCGCGATGGGCTCTTTGGTATTGATACCGGAATAGGCTATGGCAGAAGCGCCTGGAGGTGAGTCGAGTTCCTGGGCGAGTTGTTCCCGCAAAGAACTTAGAATGAGAACGAAGTTGGCTTGTGAGCGGGCTGACTCCAACTGAAGGCCACCAAAAGCGCTACTCAGTTTATCGATCGCCTTTTCCGGTTGCGGCAGCGCAGCGTAATACGCTACGTCCTGGGGAAATAGATTCTCTCCGAGTGGAAGAGCTATTACGTCGCGTCCGGGGCGCGCTTGCGACGCATCCGCGCTTGTCTCGCGGTCAACGTTCTCTCTGACAAACGCATACCAAATCCAGTCGGCAAGCTTGGGATCAGCAAGACTCTTGGTAATGAGCTGCTGGCGTGCCTCACCCGAAGCTATTGCTAGCTGTTCACGGACGCGAATTTTACTGATCGCGAATTGTACGACATCGTTAAGCGCGAGGCTGGAATCGGATGGCGTCCTAACCGGATCGACCTTAGATCCGAGTGGCTGTTTGCTTAAGTGGCTTTCGAGAATTTTGATGTCCGCAACGCTGCCTGATCTACCCAGATGGCCGGCCGCCTGACAACGAACGTCGTTGCTGGAGGAAGATAACAACTTCAAAAGCTCTGATGGAGGCAGCTCCTCGTCGCGTTCCCAGGCAATCTGAAGCGCCAACGTCGTAAGCGTGTCATTCTTCGCCGCCAGGATTGTGTTCAAAGGGAGTTTGAATTCTGACGCGGGCAAATCCTGCATTAGAGTCAAGGCGTTTAGTTGTCGACTTGGGTCGGCAATAAGGGGGATCTGCGTGACATCAGGAGGCGGCGCTCCTGGAGGCCATACGCTCGTTCGCGCCGTTGCCACGCTCTTGGCAGGTGAAGCATCAGGCTTCGGAGACGGCTTGCTGGCGAGTGAAGCAGGGCCGAATGGCCGGGAAAACACTTCTTCCAGGATCGTGATTCGATTCTTGCTGTTTAGAAATGGCCACACCCGGGCAATCGACTCGATCTTGAACCAGTCAAACGAGTGGCTCCTTAGCAAATCAATCACGGCCGGGTTTGCGGCAACGGATCTGGCTGCCTTCTCAGCAACAAAGAGCTCCCGATCATCCAGTGCTCTCAACAAAAACCTCACGAGCGACTGGTTACGACTTTGAGCGATAGCTTCGCATACCGCCGAGCGCACCATCGGCCGCCCATCCAACACGAGATCGATTGCTATCTCTGGTGATGACGCGAAGATCGATGCGAGTTTGGTAATGCTCGACTGGCGATTTGACCCGTCAAGCGTAGCCAACGAGGCCGCCAGCGATTGCACTTCATCCACACGCTGTGGTTTGGGGTCTTTGACTAGCGAGGAACGCAGCGCTTCAAAACCTGCATAGTCAGAATTGTCGACTATAGTGATGGACTGGAGTGCCGCCTTGAGGTAGGGCTCGATTTCCGCGGCCCTGGCAACTGGTCCAATGAGCACCATGCTGACAGCGTTTGGGCCACTGACCGTACACCAGATTATCCGTCTGCTCACTTCCTCGGAATCCGCACTGGTCTCGAACATGACTTCACGAGCTTCTAATGCAGACAACGTCGTGCGCCGGACCACCAGCGAGTCGGCACCATCCGGCAGGCTCCGCAACTGCTGCAAGAGTGCAGAAGTGTAATCGCGCAGAGGCATTCCATCTGGAATCTTCTCAACGATAACGGTTAGAGTAGCTCCGAGTGGTGCGGAAAAGATCAGCTTATCTGGCTGTTGTTGCTTCCAGTCGCTGGGAATTAGAAAGAGCACCGCTTTGGAGGGGTCTGTGTGTCGCACAAAGGTTGACTGCGGCAGTGCGTACTGGTTCCACTCAGCTTCGCGTTCCGCAACCCGCGACTGTTGAGAATGAACTTGATGGCCAATGCAGAAGAGGAGCAACGTCGCACTGAGTAAGGTGAGCGAGGATTTGTGCATGTTTGGACCTTTCGTGACTAAGCCTTCCTGGGAGCTAGTTGGCTAAAATACCAGGTTAGATTAGTCGACCGTCACACTCTACGACAACCTCTAACAAGACAAAGCCCCCGGCGAAAATATTCCACCGGGGGCCTTTATCAGTCGCGGTTATTCGCGAGCCGTGGATTAGTAGCGCGAGCCGCCGTTGCGACCGCCGCCGCGATCTTCGCGGGGCTTGGCTTCGTTTACGTTCAGGGCCCGGCCGCCCAGGTCAGTTCCGTTGAACTTCTGAATAGCCGCCGCTCCTTCTTCCTTCGTTGACATCTCAACGAAGCCGAAGCCGCGTGAGCGACCTGTTTCGCGATCTTCAATCAAGGACACGCTTTCGACCGTGCCCGCTTGCGAGAACAGTGTTTTCAGTTCATCGCTTGAAGTTTCAAACGCGAGATTACCGACATATAGTTTCGAAGACATAGTTTCTTACCTTTTCCCAGATGGGACGTTCCCCTCAGAACTTCTTCTTTGGGGATTTAACAGAAGCCGCATGCGAACATGGTAGCTTCCCAATTTGCTAAGGACGTTGGGATTTACATATCCATGCCGCCGGGGAGTGCCCGTGGCTTATCATCTTCCTGTAGCTCAGAAATGAGGGCCTCCGTTGTCAGCATTAACCCCGCAATGGATGCGGCGTTTTGTAATGCGCAACGAGTGACTTTCGCGGGATCGATAATCCCCGCAGCCACAAGGTCCTCAAAAGTATCAGTAGCGGCGTTGTAGCCGAAGTTGGCATCTTTGTTGGCGCGCACCTTCTCTACTATTACCGCGCCTTCTTTGCCGGCGTTTTGTACGATCTGACGCAGCGGTTCTTCGAGCGCGCGCCTTACGATGGTGACGCCAATTTGCTCATCGTGATCGCCGGTGGTTTCACCATCTTCATCAGCTGCAAAGATGATGAACTTGTCGAGTGCTTTAGCGGCCCGAATCAGGGCGACGCCTCCGCCGGCGACAATGCCCTCTTCAACCGCAGCGCGGGTAGCGTTCATAGCATCTTCAACGCGCGCCTTCTTTTCTTTCAATTCAGTTTCAGTGGCCGCGCCTACTCGGATCACCGCAACTCCGCCGACCAGTTTCGCGAGTCGCTCCTGTAGTTTCTCACGGTCGTAGTCTGACGAACTGTCTTCGATTTGGGCCCTTAGTGTTTTCACTCGACCCTTTAACAGGTCCGTGTCGCCCGCGCCGTCGATGATGATCGTGTTCTCTTTGTTGATGGTCACCTTCTTGGCGCGTCCCAGGTCCTCGATCTTGACGTTCTCGAGTTTGATGCCGAGGTCTTCACTGATGACTTTGCCACCGGTGAGAATCGCAATGTCCTGCAGCAACTCTTTGCGTCGATCGCCAAAGCCGGGTGCTTTTACTGCCGCTACATTTATCGTTCCGCGCAATTTGTTAACCACCAACGTTGCCAGGGCTTCCCCTTCAATGTCTTCCGCGATGATCAGAATCGGCTTACCCAACTTGGCGACCTGCTCCAGAATCGGCAGCAAGTCTCTCATCGAAGAAATCTTTTTCTCGCTCAGCAGGATGACTGGATTCTCTAGGACGGCTTCCATCTTTTCGGCGTCGGTAATGAAGTAAGGCGACAAATAGCCGCGGTCAAACTGCATCCCCTCGACAAATTCCAAATCCGTCTCCATCGTCTTCGCGTCTTCAACCGTAATCACTCCGTCTTTGCCGACCTTGGCCATCGCTTCGGCAATCAATTCGCCGATTGCTGAATCGCCGTTAGCCGAAATCGTGCCGACCTGGGCAATCATGTCGCCGGCTACGGGCTTCGACAGCTTCTTGATTGCGGCAGTAGCGCGCTCAACAGCCTTGTCGATTCCGCGCTTCAAGGCCATCGGGTTTGCACCAGCAGCAACCGTTTTCACACCTTCACGGTAAATCGCCTGCGCCAGCACGGTGGCGGTGGTGGTTCCATCGCCGGCCACGTCGCTGGTCTTAGACGCGACCTCGCGCACCATCTGTGCACCCATGTTTTCCATTGGGTTTTTCAGATCAATCTCTTTCGCCACGGTCACACCGTCTTTGGTGATTGTCGGGCTGCCATAAGATCTACCGAGAACGACGTTGCGTCCTTTGGGACCAAGCGTGATCTTCACCGCGTCGGCGAGTTGATTGACGCCACGCAGAATTGCCGCACGAGACTCTTCACCATGTGTTATTTGTTTTGCCATAACCTTTTTATCTTTCTCCAATTCAAACTGCACCTAAAAACTTCCGAAGCTAGAGGCTCCACAGAGCTACTTGCTCTTCTTCCCTCCGCCAGCCGCACCGGCGCGGGTGATAATTCCGAGAACCTCGTCCTCGCGCATGATCAACAGGTCTTCACCGTCGATCTTGATTTCCGAACTGCTGTACTTGCCGAAGAGGATGCGGTCGCCCTTTTTGACGTCTAACGGTTGCCGCGTTCCGTCTTCCTTGTATTTTCCTTCCCCGGCGGCAATTACTTCGCCTTCCTGGGGTTTCTCTTTCGCGCTGTCGGGGATGATTATGCCGCCGCGAATCTGCTCGCCTTCGTCAATGCGCTTCACGATTACGCGGTCATGTAATGGTCTAATATTCGTCGTCATAGTCTCAGTGTTTTCCTTTTGGGCTGATAGCCCACAGACAGCATTTGCTCCCCTTCGCAGTGCGGTGCTTTATCTCTGACGTTTGCGAGACAAAGCGCGCAGCACTGGTCCGGGGACTGGCTGGGGGATCGTATGAATACTCAGGCTTTCTTAGTGATTTAGTGATTGAGCTGTGGATTTCAGGTGATCTGGAAATTCCCAGAGGAGCTGAGAGCAGAGCAAGCTGGACTCGGTTCGCTTCTCACCCTACGCTAATGCTCGGTATATGTCAATTGCGGGATATAGTTTGTATCGGAAATAGAAGAATGTCGGATTGCACTAACGAAGGACATTCATTAAAGTGTTCGCCATTTCATCACGTGCAAGTCGCCCCGGCATTCAGGAGGCATCATGAGTTCGTCCGAGCCACAACGGATGCTTTTGCATTACCGATTGATGAGCAAAATTGATAGCGGTGGAATGGGCGAGGTCTACAGGGCTGAGGACACCAGACTCGGCCGCACTGTGGCGATCAAGCTGCTACTGGCTGCTGTCAATCAGAAAGCCCTGGCCCGGCGCCGCTTTCTTCAAGAGGCACAATCGGCCTCGGCCCTTAATCATCCAAACATTGTAACCATCCACTCCATCGAAGAGGCCGACGGCCTCGATTTCATTGTGATGGAGTTTGTGGAAGGGCAGAATCTCAAGAGCCTGATCCACCGCGATGGTGCTCTACCCCTCAATCGGCTGCTTGACATAGGGATCCAGGCTGCCGAGGCGCTGCAAGCGGCCCACGAAATCAACATCATCCACCGCGACATCAAGTCGGCGAACATCTTAATTACTCCTCGCGGCATGGCAAAGGTGCTTGATTTCGGCCTGGCCAAAGTGATTCGCACGGTGGCCGATGGATTCGATGGCGAGGCCCCTACCTTAACGAACCTGACTGACGAAGGAACAGTGCTGGGCACCGCTGCCTATATGTCTCCCGAGCAAACCCACGGCCACGTTCTCGACGCTCGCTCTGACATCTTCTCACTTGGTTGTGTCCTCTATGAGGCGGCCACCCGCTCCCTCCCTTTTGCCGGCCCCAGCATGCTGGCCATTATGCACGCCATTGCGACAGCCGATCCGCCGCCGCCCAGCCGCGTCAGACCGGAACTGCCGCGTGAGTTCGATTTGATCCTCGAGCGGGCGCTGGCCAAAGACAAAGAGCGACGCTATTCGTCGGCGGCTGAGTTGGCCCAGACCTTGCGGAGCTTGCGAGCGAGTTTTACCGGGGAGTGGTTGGGCGGTCCGATCGTCTATGACAAAGACATGGTCGAAGTCGCCGCTCCTCCGTTTGTCGGCAGAGATCCGGAGCTAAGCAGGCTGGATGGGCTTCTGCAGCAGGCGATTGACGGCAGCGGTCGAGTGGTGTTCATCAGCGGTGAGCCCGGAATCGGTAAGACTTCGCTGTCGGACGAATTTCTGCGCCGCGCCCGCGCTCGCTTTCCAGGTTTGTCAATTTCTCGCGGACGTTGCGTCGAACAGTACGGCACCGGCGAAGCTTATCTGCCGTTTCTGGATGCCATCGGCGCATTGCTGGAGGGATCGTCGCGCGAACGCCTGGCGAACGTAATGCGAACCTCGGCGCCCACCTGGTGCTCGCAATTGCCGGTAGCCTTCGCTTCCACTGGCGCGATGGAAACGTTGCAACAAGAAACGATTGGGGCGACCAAGGAACGAATGATGCGCGAAATGGGTGATGCGCTCGGCATCTTTGCCACCACCTCTCCCGTGGTCTTACTCCTCGAAGACTTGCACTGGGCTGACCCTTCCAGCGTGGATCTGTTGCGGCACTTGGCTCAACGGATCAGCAACCAACGTCTCTTAGTTGCCGGCACCTTCAGACCCGAGGACATTGAACGAAGCAATCATCCGCTCAAGAGCTGCAAAGCCGAGATGCAGGCCCACAAGTTGTGCGAGGAGATTGCTCTGGATTCGCTCAGTTCCGGTCACATTCAGGACTACCTCAATGCGACGTTTGCGCCGCACAACTTTCCACCCGAGTTTGCCAAGCACGTTCACGAAAAGACGGAAGGGCATCCGCTATTTGCCACGAACCTTTTGCAGTACCTGCACGAACGTGGCGACATTGCGAAAGAGAACGAGTACTGGTCTTTGAGCCGCCCCCTCTCAGAGATGGAGTTGGAAGTTCCGGAAAGCGTCCGCAGCATGATCAGCAAGAAGGTTGACTCGCTGGGAGAAGAAGAGCGTCGCGCCCTGCAGTACGCCAGTGTCGAAGGACAGGAGTTTCTTTCGACTGTAGTTGCCGCCTTGCTCGGTATCGACGAGGTTGATCTCGAAGAGCTGCTCGCCCGGATCGAGAAGACTCATCGACTGATCGTGACCCGCGGTGAAGAGGAGTTACCTGACAGATCACTCGCGACGCGCTATCGGTTTGCGCACGCTCTCTATCAGAATTTCCTTTACGGCGACCTGGTGACCAAACGAAGAATAATGCTGCACCGGCAGGCTGGTGAACAATTGGCCCGTCACTATGGCAAGCGTGCTCCGCAGATCGCCACACAACTCGCGTTGCACTTCGAACGCGGACGCGACTTTGCAAGGGCGGTGGAATTCTTGATCCATGCGGGAGATCACGCAACCACTCTTTACGGGAATGCCGAAGCCGAGGACCATTACACTCGAGCGCTGAGTTTGGCAGAGAAGCTGCCCGAGGAAGCGCAGGCAGAGACAATGGTGGCTCTTTACGGGAAACGCGGCGCCGTCAATATGGCGCTCAGTCGTTTTGGACAATCCGCCGACGACTACGTGAGCATGCTCAAACATCAGGAGGTTTTGTCACCTGAAAAGACGGCTGCGGGGCTTAATGCTCTGGCGACAACGTTGTTCTTTTCTCACCGCGTTGATGAGATGGAGACCCGTGCCGAAGAGGCCCTCACCGCCGCCAAAAGCGCTGGGAGCGAAACCCTGCGGCTGGACACAATGGGCCTCATGGCGATGAAACATCTGTGTTACGGCGAACTCGCGCTCGCACGTCCCATTCTAGACGACGTAATTAAGAGTGCCCGGGCCATCAATTACAAACCGGCGCTGCTGACGGGGCTGGCCTGGCGCGGTTGCCTCTATTTCTTCCAGACTGAGTACGAACGCGCTATCGAGTGTGAACTTGAAGCAAGACGACTGGCCGCGAAGTTGCGCAATGGATTCCTGCTCTTGACGTCTATGTTTTTTCTCGGCCTCTCGAAGGGAAATCTTGGTCACATGTCGGAGGGTATTGCTACGCTCGAAGAGGCAATCCTGATGGCCGGCCGCAATGGTGATCGTTTCTGGCTGCCGCGAATGCCAAATTGTATCGGCTGGATGCACCGCGAGCTGGAGGACTTGGGAGGCGCACTCAAATACGATCAGGAAGGCTTAAGGGTCGCCCGTCAGTATCACGTGCTCGAGGCAGAGGCAAACTCATTGATCAACCTGGGTATCGACCATACCTACGACGGTAAAGCTGAAGAAACGGTTTCCGCCTTTCGTGAAACTCATGAGATCTTCGAACGCGATGCCTGGTTCCGCTGGCGCTACAACATTCGATTGGAAGCCGCAACTGCGTCGCATTGGTTGCGACAGGGCGACCAGGAGAAAGCCGGTGAATTCGCTCAGCGACTGCTCGACACCGCAACCGAACATGAGGTCCATAAGTACATAGCCGAAGCACATCGACTGAAAGCGCAGATCGCGGTTGCCGGAAACAATCCACCTGTTGCGGAGGCGGAATTTACCACCGCGCTTGATGAATTGCAACGCTACCCGGCGCCCCTGGTTGCCTGGAGAGCCTACGCCGATCTTGGCCGCTTGCACTCGCATCTTGGGGATCTGACGGCTGCGCAGTCGGCGTTCACCCAAGCTGCGGAAATTGTTCAGGCGTGCGCCGCCAACGTTACCGACGATGACCTGCGCGAAACATTCCTCACCTCCAAAGCCGTCCGCGAAGTATTGGACGGCGCGAAAACATGAATTGCGGGAGAGGGAATTTCGGATTTCGGATTGCGGATTTCGTCTTCATCACCAGGTTCGTACTCTATGATGTGCGTGGATTCGTCAGACAAAATCCGCAATCCGAAATTCCTAGTCGTGTCCACCACGCTCGGCGATTAGACGCAGCGCCGGCTCGCTCACGAAGACCCGGGCGTGAAACCGTTTGCCCCAAGACAATGGCGTAACGTCGCGATATTCGTGCATCGTCTCTACGTCATACGTGGGACCATATCCGGGGTGAAGTTGCTTGCGCAGAGAGGCCCGCGCGCTCGGATCGGCGCCCCGGTCAAGTAACAGCTGGGTGAACGGCGCCACCTGCGGTTGCTGATTGTGGTTCATCCAGAAATTCGGTTGCGACACCACCGTGGCGAAGAGCGCGGTATGCCCTCCAAAGCCATCCTTGTCCATTGCGGCCCTGGTATTAACATTCATCCCGCGCTCGATCAGCCAACGCGCGATCTCCATCTCATCGTAGTCGACACACATGTGAAGCAATGTCGTGCCCGCCAACGGCGTGCCATGAGTCGCCAAAATCTCATCGTGGCACCCTAACTCCGGTGGATAGATCTCCTCATGCGTGAACGTGCGGCGTAGTAGATCAGGGTCGCGTCGTAAATGTTCGCCGAGCAGATCGAGGCGTCCGCGATGGAGTGCCATGGTCGGAGTATCCGGCAGCACTAGTCCGTGCTGAACGTACGATTCCAGAATGTTGTGCTTTGCCGATGGCCTGCGACTATCTGTTTCCAGCACCACGTCCACTGGCGCGAGTCGCTTGCCATTAGCATCAAGGACCTGGGCGCCGAACTCGAGCATGAGAGCCGTGCCCGAGGAACTCAGCGTATAAGCCGGGCCACCCAGCGCGCCTTCCGGCGGTCGCGGGGATCCCATCATCTGGTGCAGCATACGCGCCGTCCCGATTTTGCTCTGCAGCGTTGCGCGGTCGATTGCTGACTCAAGGTCGGTGGCCCCGAGTTCGTGGAGCATCTTGATTATCGCGTCGCGGCCAAGGTTTGCAGCGTAACTCATCGGCGGGCCCCAGTTGCTGTTGCGAATGCCGGCGTTCTCGTGCAGCAGGTTAGGGTTTTTCATGACCAGTTGGCGCACTGCGTCAAGGTCATCGCGCCAGATGGCGTCGATGATCTTGCAGGCCTGCACCAGTCGCGGCCAGCTCGGTGCTTCGTAACTGCGCGCGAGTGCCAGCTGCGCATCAGCGAGTCTGACGTTGTCAGCGGCAACTGGCGTAGGGTGATACCGGTTGAATTCCTCAAGCGCGGACGGATCCCCACGCCGGATGCTGCGGAGCAAATCTTTCGCCTGGTGCTTGAGTTGGTCGAGGTCGGGGCGGACGGGAAGGTGACGATCAGACATACGAGCCTCCTTTGGTTATGGCCCGGTGTCCGCTGGTTCGGGCAAAGGAGGTTCGCATGGAACCTGTACTCACGTGAATCGATCAGGTGGACTCAGTCCTGCCCGCGGACGAGGTGGCGGCCTGTACGCCGCCCGCGAGGATAACATCACAAGTATCACTCAAGCGACAGAAATTCGCAGGTGGGAAGGGCACAGCCAATGTCCGATATGCTTCAGAGGCTCTTGCAAAAGTCACTAAGGTGAATAGCTGTTTGAAAAAAGAAAAGACACAGTAACGGATCTTAGTCTGTAGAATGACGTTGCTTAAGACGATCACGCAGACGAAGGAAACATCACTATGTCTTTCTTGGCAGGG
>JAMQPI010000493.1 GCA_023717565.1 Pyrinomonadaceae bacterium
ACACGAACCTACACCAACAGAGAGTCCTTCGTGGTGGCTTTCTGTGCTTCGTGGATCGTTTTCGCCTGACGGACTACCAACTTTTTGACAAAGCGGGATCGCGCGGATAGCCTTCATCGTCGGATATCATCGAACAATGAACTCAGCTCTCATCAACGAGCATTTCTTCAACCCGAAAAATGTGGGTAACATTGACGATGCTCAGGCGGCTGCCCGAGCGGGTTCGGTGACCTGCGGCGCAACCCTGAGGGTTTCGTTGAGTGTCGATGAATCGCAACGAATCACCGATGCAAAGTTCAAATCGGCGGGCTGCAGTTATCTGGTTGCGGCCAGTTCGTTGCTCACCGAGCAGGTTAAGGGAAAAACAACAGCGGAAGCGGCAGTCCTGGGGCAGTTTCCGAAGAGGTTGGTTGCCGAACACTTCGATGGCTGGCCCGCTGATCGAGATCACTGCGCGGCTCTTGCTTGCGAGGCTTTGATTTCCGCAGTCAAGCAATACAGTGATTCAGTGCGCGAAGAATGGACTGGAGATGAGGCGCTGATCTGTACCTGCTTCGGTGTTTCCGAGCGAACAATCGAGAATGAGATCAAAGAAGCCCAGTTGCGAACGATCGACGAAGTTACCAAGGCTTGCAACGCGGGAGCTGGTTGCCGCTCTTGCTATTTGTTGATCGAGGAAATACTTGACGACTGTTGGAGAACTGCGGGTTCTCTGGAGATTGCAAACAGATGATTTACCTCGATAACAACGCAACTACCCGCGTCGCACCGGAAGTCGTGGCCGCGATGGAACCATACTTGAACGAGTTCTATGGCAACCCGTCTTCGGCGCATGCGTTGGGACGCCAGATGAAATCGGGTGTCGAACGCGCCCGCAAACAGGTTACCGAATTGTTAGGCGCCGCGGACCCGAGCGAGATCGTCTTTACCTCGTGCGGTTCCGAATCTGACAACTGGGCGATCCGTGGCGTGCTTGAGCAGAATCCGGAAAAGAAGCACATCGTTACCACTCTGGTCGAGCACGAAGCTGTTAGGAATCTCTGCGCACGACTCGAGCTACAGGGTTACGAGGTCACCTGGCTTGAGGTAAACGGCAAAGGCGAACTAGATCTCGAGAGTTTGCGCGCCGCCCTGCGTCCCGACACTGCACTGGTTTCGGTCATGCTGGCTAATAACGAAACCGGTGTGCTCTTCCCGATTGGTGAGATCGGTCGCATCGTACGCTCGAACTCCAAGGCGCTGTTTCACGTCGATGGCGTGCAGGCAGTGGGTAAGATCCCCATCGATCTGAGCCAACTCGAAGTTGATCTGTTTGCGCTGTCCGGTCACAAGCTTCATGCACCGCAAGGCGTTGGTGCGCTCTATGTTAGGACCGGCGTGGAACTCGCGCCCTTCATAGTTGGCGGCAGTCAGGAAAGCGGGCGACGCGGGGGCACTTCAGCGGTGCCAAACATAGTTGCGCTGGGCGCGGCGTGTGAACTGGCCGGAAAACCGGAAGGTCACGAACTAATCAGGCGCCTACGGGATATGTTAGAGGATGGCATTCTGAGCCAGATTGCTAATGCCAGACTGAACGGCACACCTGATCGGACCAAGCGGCTGCCAAACACTTCGAACATATCTTTCGAGTACGTCGAGGGTGAGAACATTTTGGCGCACCTGAATGAGGCGGGTATCTCTGTATCGACTGGCTCCGCTTGCCATTCAACCACCCGTGAGGCGTCTCCCACTCTACGAGCCATGAACGTTCCTTACTCCGCCGCGCAGGGGTCTATCCGGTTTTCATTCGGACGCTACAACACCCAGGGGGACGTCGAGCAAACATTGCGGCTTCTCCCAGGCATCATCGAGAAGCTGGTCAAAATGTCGCCTTACGACAAGGAACTGCGCGCACTTTACGCTGCCCGTGGTTAGTGTGCGCAGCATTGCCAGCCGGACGTTTCGTACTGTGGTACAATTCGTTAGCGTTTCTGCCAGAATTTAACTCCTTTACCAAACGGAGCCCAGTCAATGTCCACTAGACCGGCCGCAAACGAGACACCGTCGGTGGCTATCGCCAAGACCGAGGCGTCAGCACACGCACGCAATGACAAAGTAAGCTTGATGGAAACGGACGACTACGTCTGCCTTGAGCCTTCAGATCCGCTCTCCAAGGCTGTGGAGGTGATGAAGCAGGACGAGGGTGGGTGCGCGATAGTCTGCGATCAGGGGCGCGTAGTGGGCATTTTCACCGAACGCGACGTCTTGACCAAGATCATCGGCGAACCGGTTGACATGAATGATCCGGTCAGCAAGTGGATGTCACCCATAGTGGCAACCCTGTCCCCTGATGCCACGATTGGTGATGCGGTTGCGATGATGACGGAGAAGAGCTTCCGAAATATTCCCTTGGTCAAAGCAGGACAGCTGACCGGCTCCATCTCGGTTTTTGACGTGATCTCTTATCTGGCAGAAAGTTATCCAAAGGAAACGATGAACTTACCACCAAATACTGACCAGGTAATGAATAGCACGGACGGGGGCTAAGGGATTGTCGATTTGTGATTTTGGATTTTAGATTTGTAAGAGCGTTCTTACGAGCAACCACAATCGCAAATCAAAAATCTAAAATCTAAAATTTCAAAGAGGGCTTAATCGCAAACCAAACATGAGCACTGCCATCGAAACACCCGCTGAACAGATCGAAAAGAACCTGGAAGAATTAGAAGCAGTAACAATTCGCTTCGCCGGCGACTCCGGCGACGGCATGCAGTTAACTGGAACGCAGTTTACGAACACTTCGGCAGTTCTCGGCAACGACATCTCGACTTTGCCGGACTTCCCCGCCGAGATTCGCGCGCCCGCCGGTAGCTTGCCCGGGGTTAGCGGCTTTCAGCTGAACTTTTCCAGCCAGCACATTAAGACGCCCGGAGATCAACCCAGCGTCTTGGTGGCAATGAACCCGGCGGCGCTGAAAGTCAATCTCGCCGACCTGGAAGATGGCGGTACGGTCATAGTTAACACCGACGGTTTTACTAAAGAGAACTTGAAGTACGCGAATTACGCCACCAACCCTCTCGAGGATGGTTCACTCGCCGGCTATCGCGTGCACAAGCTGCCGATCACCACGCTCAACATGAATGCCCTAAAAGGCAACGTCGAGCTTTCGCGCAAGGAGATCGATCGCTGCAAGAATTTCTTCGCGCTCGGTGTGCTCTATTGGCTCTATGATCGACCAATAGAGAACACCCTCAGCTGGATTAGTGCAAAGTTCGGAAAGAACCCGGAGTTGGCCAAGGCGAATGAGATATCGCTTAGAACCGGTTACAACTTCGCTGATACTACCGAAGTCTTCACGACTCACTTCACGATCAAGAAAGCCAAAATCGCTCCCGGCAAGTATCGCAAGATTACCGGTAACGAAGCGACAGCCATCGGATTTGTGGCTGCCTCGCAACTCGCTGGCCGGCCGCTGTTCTACGGCTCGTACCCCATCACGCCAGCGTCGGACATTTTGCATGAGTTAGCCCGGCACAAGAGTTTTGGGGTTAAGACCTTTCAGGCAGAAGACGAGATCGCCGCCGTATGTTCGGCAATCGGCGCCAGCTTTGTGGGCCAGATTGGGCTGACGGGGACTTCAGGCCCTGGTGTGGCCCTGAAACAGGAGGCAATCGGCTTGGCAGTGATGACCGAACTGCCCCTGGTGATCATTAATGTGCAACGCGGCGGGCCATCAACTGGTTTACCGACCAAGACCGAGCAGGCCGATCTGTTTCAGGCCGTGTGGGGAAGAAACGGCGAGTGTCCAGTAATTGTCCTGGCTCCCGCAACTCCCGCCGACTGCTTCCACATGGCGATTGAAGCGGTCCGGCTGGCATTCAAGTATATGACCCCGGTTTTCTATCTGTCGGACGGCTACCTGGCAAATGGTGCTGAGCCCTGGGCCATTCCTGAAATCGCAGACCTGCCGAAGATCGAAGTCACTTTTGCGAACGACCCGGCCAATTTCATGCCCTACTCACGCGACCCTGAAACCTTAGCCAGGCCTTACGCCATTCCCGGAACGCCCGGTCTGGAACATCGCATCGGCGGCATTGAGAAGCAACACATTACCGGCAACGTAAACTACGATCCGGAAAACCATCACTTGATGGTCAAGTTACGACAGGAAAAGATCGATCGGGCTGCCAACGACATTCCACTCCTGGAAGTCTTCGGTGAACCAAAGGGCAAGGTACTCGTTCTTGGCTGGGGCTCAACCTATGGTTCCATCAGCACGGCAGTGGAGAAGCTGCAGAGCGAAGGCAAGAGCGTCTCCTCAGCGCATCTTCGTTATCTCAATCCCTTCCCCAAGAACCTCGGCGAGGTGCTGGCGGGATTTGACACCGTGATCGTGCCGGAGATGAACCTCGGCCAGCTCGCGACTATGATTCGCGCGAAGTACCTGGTCGATGCGGTTGCCTTCTCAAAGGTAAAAGGACGGCCGTTCCAGATCCGGGAGATTGTCAGGAAGGTTGAAGAGTATTTGTGAGCTTCTAATTCAATGGCTTTGTCGTCTCGAACCAACAGCTCCAGGTCAATACCCGATTTATACGCGGAAGGGCAACGCTATTTTGTGGGACAAGGAACCCTCAACAACACGCTAACGCAACTCGCCGCCGATCTGAAGGAACACGGAATCCCTTATATGGTGATCGGCGCCGTCGCTCTTTTGGCCCATGGGTACCCCCGCTTTACTGAAGACATCGATCTTGTGCTCACATCCGAAGGACTCGAAGCCTTTCATCGAGAGTTGGTCGGCCTTGGTTATGCTCCAGCATTTCCCGGAGCAAGAAAAAGGCTGCGTTCGACCAGAGATGGGGTCACTATCGAAGTAATGACTACAGGGGAATACCCGGGTGATGGTGAGCCCAAGCCGGTGAGTATTCCTGAGCCATCAGCGGCTTCAACCGAAATTGACGGCATTCAGGTTGTGACATTTGCGAAGCTAATCGAATTGAAACTTGCCTCGGGGATGACTGCACCGCACAGACTCAAAGATCTGGCAGATGTGCAGGAATTGATCAAGATTCGCCGGCTACAACCTGAGTTTGCAGAGCAGCTTGACCCCTACGTGAGAGGAAAATTTTTGGAGTTGTACGGAACAATCAAGCAAAGCCACGGAAGACTATCCTGATTTGGATCGGCAGACTTAGCAAAGAATTATGAGCACTCAAATACAACTCATGACCGCTGATGAGCTGCTGGCATTACCTCACGGCCAGTTTTGCTATGAACTCATCAACGGAGAGCTTAAGAAAATGTCGCCCGCCGGACATGACCGCGGAAGACTTGCGATGGAACTTGCTGGTCCACTCCAGCAGTTTGTAAAAAAGAAGAAGCTCGGCAAAATCTATGCGGCAGAGACGGGATTTTTGCTTACAACTAATCCCGATACTGTCCGGGCCCCTGATATTGCTTTCATAGCACAAGAGAGAGTTGACAAGGTTGGCAGATCAAAAGGTTACTGGATTGGCCCTCCTGATCTTGCGGTTGAGGTCATGAGTCCTTCCGACACGGTTTCCGCAGTTGAAGATAAACTTCAAATGTGGTTGAAGTCAGGAACACAATTGGTGTGGGTTGTGAGTCCTAAGCTCCTCACAATTACCGTGTATCGTTCGGGCAACGAGATTCAAATACTTACTGAAAAGGACACGCTAGATGCCGGTAACGTGATCCCCGGATTTCAGATCTTAGTAGCGGAGATTTTCGGCGAGTAAGTTCAAGGAGCACTAATGAGCACAACGGGAAATGGAAATAGCGGAAACGGGAACAAACCGATCATTGAACAAGCGGTTTCAGCCGACAGCGAAGTGGGTTCGGCTGTTTCGGGCAAAATAGCTCCGCCGCCAGGACAACTCAAGAAGGCGGACTTTATTTCCGATCAGGAAGTGCGTTGGTGCCCAGGCTGCGGCGACTACGCAATTCTCAATAACGTGCAGAAGGTGATGCCCGAACTGGGTATCCCCCGCGAGAAGATCGTTTTTGTTTCCGGTATCGGTTGCTCGTCGCGCTTCCCCTACTACATGAACACCTATGGCTTTCATAGCATTCATGGACGCGCGCCGGCGATAGCCACTGGCATCAAGTGTGGCAATCCGGATCTCAGCGTCTGGGTGATCACCGGCGATGGCGACGCCCTGTCGATCGGCGGCAACCACTTTATGCACGCTATCCGCCGCAATCTCGATATCAACTACATCCTGTTCAATAACCGGATCTATGGTTTGACCAAAGGTCAGTACAGTCCCACATCGGAGTTTGGCAAGAAGACCAAGTCGACGCCGGTGGGTACCATCGACTACCCAATCAATCCTCTGTCACTGGCCATCGCCAGCGAATCGACCTTTGTGGCGCGCTCGATCGACATCGACGTCAAGCATCTCGGCTCGGTTGTTGAAGCGGCAGCCAAACACAAGGGCATCTCTTTCATCGAGGTCTATCAGAACTGCAATATCTTTAACGATCATGCTTTCGATCAGTTTGCTGAGCGGAGCGTAAGGTCGGATCGCGTGTTGTATCTCGAGCATGACAAACCGATGATCTTTGGGAAAGACCGTGACAAAGGAATCCGGATGAATGGTGCGCATCCGGAAGTGGTAACGCTCGGCGAGAATGGCATCACTGAAGCGGACTTGCTGGTGCACGACATCTACCTGCAGGATCCGTCGGTGGCCTTCATGCTAGCGCGAATGGAGCAGCCCGACTTCCCGCAGCCGGTGGGCATCTTCCGGGCGGTCGAGCGCGCCACCTATGAGGAAATGATGACGGACCAGATTGATGCAGCCATCTTGAAGAATGGGCCGGGCAGTCTGGATAAGCTCATCAACAGCGGCGATACCTGGGTGGTTGAGTAGTCAGTTTGGAGTTAGAAAATGAACTGTCCTTCCTGCGGCCATGAAAACATTGACGGCACTGATCGATGCGACAATTGCCTCGCGCCGTTTCGCGATCTCGATGTGCCCCGCGCTGACTCAGCTGAAGGTCTCGCGCGTTCGGTGATGGAAGACAATCTGGGCCGGCTCGAAAAGGAAGAGACCATCACAGTGGGCCCGAGAACACCGGTCCTCGACGTCGTTCGTCTAATGAAGCGCGCCAATTCCGGATGTGCGCTGGTCGTGGATGGCGGCAAGTTGGCAGGGATCTTTACCGAACATGATGTGTTGCAAAAAATGACCGGAGCGGAGGCGCGTTCCCCGACCACGTCAGTAAGCGAATTGATGACGTCAAGTCCAGAAGAGCTTCATGAGCAGGACTCGGTTGCAGCCGCCCTCAACAAAATGTCCATGGGCCGATACCGACATATACCGGTAAAGAAACACGACGGCAGCTATGTCGTCACCTCCATCAAGAGCGTCCTCATATACATTGCGAAGGAAGATTGGTGACCGTAGACGGGGCAGCTCCCTCCGCGAGAGGCGGAGTTGCCGCGTTCAAACTGCCCTCATCTGTCAGTTCTGGGCCCCTCGACGGTGCCAAAAAATGCCAAAAGCTGCACCCCCAAGGCGCCTTCAAGATGACCGAATAGCTGCCTGGGTGTGAAAACCTTACGTTCGATCTGACACGACCTGTCACAGCCCCATAAGGGCGCGCCATAAATACCCAAATAAACAACAGCAATCGCCCACCTTGCATCAAACTCGCCGAGCGGCATACGAGGTGCAAACGCAATGCCGTGTGCCAGTCCCTTGGCGCAGCCGTCCCGTCTAACTCCTCATTTGAGAACTCCGGTAAACAGCATGTCACGTGCGGGTGAAAACATAGTAAACAAACAGGTCAGTTGGCCGGCCACATCGACCTTCGTGGTGGTTCCCGAGAAGTCTGGGACTGCCCGCAAGACGGTGCGTCTGGTTCTTGCCACGCTTCTCACCGCGACTCTAGCAGTGGCCGCAGGAATGTTTATTGGGCTGTGGTGGCTCAATGCTATCGTCGTCGTTATCGGTACCATGACGGTGCTCTATTTCACCTACCACTTGCCGAGCGAAGCAATTGCGGAGGTAGCCCCCCAGGCCGTCCCGGAAGCAAAGGTGGACAACCCCCTGACCGAACCTCTGCGCCGTAGCACGGAACTATTTCGGGTCGCCTTCGACCACGCCGCTATTGGCATGGCTTTGGTCTTACCAAGCGGTCACTGGCACAAGGTGAATCCGTCGCTGTGCGAAATACTCGGTTACTCGGAACTTGAACTGCTCGCGAGAGATTTTCAGGAGTTCCTGCATCCAGAAGACCGTACGCCGGCGATGTCTAAGCTCGAACAGTTGCTGAACGGCAACATGCCGGACTTCAAAACCGAAGCGCGGTGTATTCACAAAGACGGACGTGTGATCTCTGTGCTCTGGAGCGTGTCGCAGGTTCGAATTGAGAATCAAAAGTCCGCACAGCTAATCTTTCAAATACAAAACATCTCTGATCGCAAAGAAGCTGAAGAGAAGCTCTTGCATGATGCCTTCCATGACGCGTTGACGGGCCTTCCGAATCGCGCCCTCATGATTGACCACTTGAAGTTCACCATCGCCCGCGCAAAGCGGAAGCCGGGGATGATGTTTGCCGTGCTCTTCCTCGATCTGGATCGCTTTAAACTCGTCAACGACAGTCTCGGACACATGATCGGTGACCAGCTATTGGTTGGGATTGCCCGCCGACTGGAGACTTGTTTGCGTCCCGGAGATACGGTAGCGCGAGTGGGTGGAGATGAGTTCACAATACTCCTGGAAGAAATCCACGAAGAGAAGGAAGCGGTATTGGTGGCTGAAAGAATCCACCTGGAACTCAAGAAACCATTTAACCTAAGTGGGCGCGACGTTTTCACCACGGTCAGCATTGGCATTGCTCCCAGTTCGATCGTCTACGATGAACCTGATGAAATCCTGCGGGACGCGGATACCGCGATGTACCGCTCCAAGTCGCTGGGGAAGGCCCGCCATGAGATGTTCGATGAAGAGATGCACGATCACGCTCTCAACGTCCTTCAGATCGAAACCGACCTCCGCATGGCCCAGGAACGCGAGGAGTTCTTTATTCACTATCAGCCCATCGTGGCCCTTGATGATTTCCGCCTCTGCGGCTTCGAAGCCCTGGTGCGTTGGCAGCACCCGGTGCGAGGATTGATTTCGCCACTGGATTTCATTCCGGTCGCGGAAGAGGGTGGCCAGATTGTGCAAATTGGTCAGTGGGTATTGAAAGAAGCTTGCTTCCAGATTCAGCGCTGGCAAGAGAAGTTCCCGTCCGACAAGCCTCTCTACATGACAGTCAATCTGTCCGCGAGACAGTTTACGCAACCGGATTTGATTGGTCAGATCAGAGATATCCTCACGGAGACTGGGGTTGATCCGGCATACCTGAAACTGGAAATCACTGAGAGCATGGTGATGGACGACTTCGAATCTGCCGCGGAGATGCTTTTCCAACTGCGCGCTTTGGGCGTTAGATTAAGCATCGACGACTTTGGCACGGGTTATTCCTCCCTGACCTATCTGCATCGGTTCCCGATTGATACGTTGAAGATCGATCGCTCCTTCGTTGCCTGTATGGACAAGGAGAATATGGAGATCGTGCGAACCATCCTGATGCTGGCAGAAAACTTGGGCATGGATGCCGTAGCGGAAGGGGTCGAGACCCAGGAGCAGCTGACCTTGTTGCGCAGCCTCAACTGCCAAAACGGACAGGGCTTTTTCTTCTCCAAGCCCCTGGATGTTGCCGGCGCCGAAGCCATCATTTCAGAGACATACAGTCCCCGCCCCGCGTTGGTTGCACCTGCGTTGGTTGCGTAACGGCTTCGAGTTCCTCAAGTCCGTAAGTCCCATCCCAATCAGACATGCCTTTTGTGCGGCTTCGCCGCAGTCCAGTGCGGTAAGGCTCCGCTTTACCGTCGACCACACCCGATTCTTCTGAGGCTGCGCCTCCGTTGACTCGCAGGAAGGCGTAGCCTTGAATTCAAGTTTGGATGCTCTCCGGTAAGGCATAGCCCTAACCGCACTGGGCGGCGGCAAAGCCGCACAAAGGGGCAACAACTTCCTGAAGATAACCCCTATTCGCCTTTAGGTTTTCACAGGAGTACCCGCACTCATTCACCGGAGCGTGCTTGTGCGAGGCGAGCAGCCATGCGCCGGACTGCTTCAGAGACGTTGCGATTCATCGAGATAGTTTGCAGGTCCTTGGTGCGAATGCGGGGAAGCATACCGAGTGACGTGGGAATTGGTGTGCGTGGGTTGCGACACAAGTTGTAAATGACCGTATATGAACGCGTCCAGGCGCGGTTCATGGCAATCAAGCGCAGGACCTCGTCCGCGACTGTCCGCATCGATGCGATGTTTTCGATTTCGTGATCTGTGATGCGCGGATTGTTGACGACGGCCGTCGCAACTACCCGGTTGGAATCGCGAATCAAAATGCTGCGTGCCTCCCGGTCACCCTTGCGGGCCATTTTTATGCGATCCTTCGTCTTCATCATCATGAGTTGGCGGATCAGCGCGATGCGCTCGGGTTTGACTTCGGATCCTGACTCCCGGCGCTCGCCTTCAATGACGCGCTGCACGGCGGCGGCTTGTTCGGCAGCGCTCTCGGGCACCAATTCCTCGTAGAGCTCCATGGGCATCCATGAATCATCGAGGTCGGCATCTGAGACCTCGATGTGCTGCGCAATTAGCCAGGCATCCTCCAGACTCAACCCACCCGTCGCCGTGTTAAGGTCGGCAGTTTCAAAGAACTCGGCTGCAGCTGTCTTTCCTTGTGCTCTGAGTTCATCGGCGATCTGGCGAGCGCCGCGCTCTTTCTCAAAAAACTCACGCTTGGTTTCACGGGCCCGGCGTTCCGCTTCCACGGATCGCGCTGGATTTTCCAGAATGGCCTCAATGATCGCGGGTGTGCGCACGAGACGCTGCTGGTTGGTGGCAATCAATTCCAGTAGTGAGCCATCAACCAGGATGCCGGCAATCTTCGCAATAGCTGCATCCGGTGTGTTGCTGTTTTGAATCACCGCTTCGTGCACATCGCTTCTACCGGCAATCGTTCCCAGAAACCCGAGTACGGCCGCTGAAGTGTCCGCCGCTTTGGCGGCCGTTAGCAGGTCCTCAGTCTCCTGTTCAGCCAGAGTGGACGCGGCAGCCTCGGCAATCTCAGCGTCGTCAGATTCACGTAAGGCCACCAGCACTTCCAGCAAATCCGCCTGCGGCAGCGGCAACAATCCGTTGGCTGCTGCCAGGCGTGCCGGTTGTGGAGCACTGCCGCTGACGATTGCTTGTACGACTGGGTTGGTTGAGGTGGTGGTACTCATTTCGCAGTAGTGGCGTACCGGGTCAACCCGGCGCCTAGAGTTTACTCTAAATACTTCGAAATGGATTCAGGGTTTAGTACAGATTGAAGTTGTACTCAAGCTGGATGTGCATTGAAACCGGCGCGCCGTCCTTCATGGCAGGCGAAAACCGTATCTTGCGAGCGGCCCTAATCGCGTGGGTAGTAAGTCCGTAGCCAAGTGCTCTGGTAATCAGAATGTGTTTCACTTCGCCCTCCGCAGTGAATACTGCGCGCAACACAACCGTGCCCGAGACTCCGGCCTTTCGAGCTTCTTCCGAGTACATTGGCTCGGGTTTGCTTAAAACTCGGGCTTTCAGGGTTACTTCTTTACCGCTGAGGATCGGCGGACCTGAGTTTGGCGCCGGATCGATCCGTCGCCGCAGCTCTTCTATCTGCCCGCGCCAGCTATCTGCATCCAGGTCATTGGGGCTAGCAGCCAGCAACTGTTCCAGACTCACGGCAGCTTCAGAGTAGAGTTTGACGTCGGATTTGGCGAAGCTCCTGGTAATCAGTGCGGCTGTGAAATTCGGATTAATCCTGAGCGCAGTTTCAGCTTCTTCTACGGCCTTCGTATTAACCCCGGTTCTAAGGCTTGCTTCGGCGATTGTGTAATGCGACTCGGCACTCTGATCGCCCAGTTCCAGAGCACGCTGGGCTGTTACTAAAGCTTTCTTTGGTTCGTTGGTGAAAATTAAAGCGAGCGCCAGTTTCGCATGAGCGTCGGCAAGGTTCGGCCGCAAACGTACAACTTGCTCAAATGCCGGTCGCGAATCTCCTATGGAGCCTTGGCTGTTGTACGCGAGCCCAAGATAGTACCAGGCCTCCGCGTCTTCCGTACGCTTTTTGACGATCTCTTCGAGCTGTTTGATGGCTTCCGTCGCATTGCCCTGCCGGTAGATGTCAATCGCGCGCGCCGTATCCCAGACCGTTAAGTCATCACGCTGCTGCGCCTGTGTGCGAGGGGCTGATACGTTGTTGAGAAAAGCAAGGGAAAGAAAAAACAACACGAGAACGAAAGCGCTGGTGGAACGAGGCATGCCCATCTGCTTGTCATCCTCCGTGCTTGGCGTCCTGAGCCAAAACCTAAATCGCCGCTCCGTGACACTTCTTGTATTTCTTCCCGGAGCCACAGGGACAGGGCTCATTGCGACCTACTTTGGGTTGGTCGCGGACTACGGTCTTGGTCTTGCCGGCTTCCTCGCCCGCGGCAGCGGCTCCCTGGTTTGGACCGGTGAACGTCATTGGTGAAGGTCGGCGAGGCATCCGGCGTTGACGAAGTGCTTCCGGTGGTTCTTCCGAGACCACCTGAAGATTGAAGAGCGAGCGGATGGTGCTGGTGTCGATGCGGTCGAGCATCTCCTGAAACAGATCGAAGCTCTGTTTCTTGTACTCAACCAGGGGATCCTTCTGGCCATAGCCAACCAAACCAATGCCCTGTTTCAGGTGATCTAGTGAAAGCAAGTGGTCTTTCCACTGTGCATCGATGATGTTGAGCATGATGATGCGTTCGTAGGTACGCATCGCTTCCTTTCCGATCTGCTCTTCCTTCTTCGCGTACTTAACCTTGAGCTTCTCCCAGATGGCGTCCGCCACTTCCGGAGACGCCATCTCCTGAACATCAATCTTCTCGGCATCCACATCGAGATCATAGATTGTCTTGATCTGAAGCTTGTAACTGTCTACATCCCAGTCGTCCGGGGAAACATCCGGGTTAAGGAATTGCTTCGTCAGATCCGACAACAGGTCATAGGCGACTCCCGACTTTGGTGGATCTCCCAGCAGGTAGTCGCGCTGGTCTGGTTCTTCCATCAACTGGCGGCGCAGACCGTAAATGGTCTCGCGCTGCTTGTTCATGACGTCGTCGTACTCCAACAGGTGTTTGCGTTGCTCGAAGTTTCGACCTTCGACCGACTTCTGTGCGGAGGCAATGCGCTTCGAAACCATCTTCGATTCGATGGCCACACCCTCCTCCATTCCCAAACGCTGCATCAGGGCTTTCACCTTATCGCCGGCGAAAATGCGCATCAGGTCGTCTTCCAGCGAAAGGAAGAATCGCGACGAGCCCGGGTCGCCCTGGCGGCCGGCACGCCCGCGTAACTGGTTGTCGATGCGACGTGATTCGTGACGCTCAGTGCCGACGATGTGAAGTCCGCCAATCCCTACGACCTCTTTGTGCTCCGCTTCGATGATGCGCTTCGCATTCGCGAAAGCCTTTGCCCATTGTTCTTCGGTAGCTTCATCGGGATCGATCTCTTCCCGCATCAAGAACTCCCGCGCCATGAAGTCGGGATTGCCGCCCAGCAGGATGTCCGTACCGCGGCCCGCCATGTTAGTGGCAATAGTTACGGCGCCTTTGCGTCCCGCCTGGGCCACGATCTCTGCTTCGCGCTCGTGGTACTTGGCGTTCAAAACGTTATGGGGCACTGCCTCTTTCAGCAAGCGGCGCGCAATCAACTCTGAGTTTTCCACGGAGACTGTACCCACCAGGGCCGGTTGACCTCGCTCGTGACAGTCCTTGATTTCCTCAATGACTGCGTCCCACTTCTCCCCCAGCGTGCGATAGATGACGTCGGAAAAATCCGTCCGGACCATCGGCATGTGGGTTGGGATAACCGTGACGTCGAGTTTGTAAGTTGAATGAAACTCGGCAGCTTCCGTTTCGGCGGTTCCGGTCATGCCGGAAAGCTTCTCGTAAAGACGGAAGTAGTTCTGCAGCGTGATGGTGGCCAGGGTCTGGTTCTCCTTCTCGATCTTCACACCCTCCTTGGCCTCAACCGCCTGGTGCAGACCGTCGGACCAGCGCCGACCCTTCATCAGCCGCCCAGTGAAATCGTCCACAATAATCACTTCGCCGTCCTGAACTACATACTGATGGTCCAGCCTGTACAGGGTGTGTGCTTTGAGGGCCTGCTCGACGCAATGAAGCAAATCCATGTTGGAAGGATCGTAGAGATTACCAACTCCCAGCAGACGCTCTGCCTTGTCCACACCGTCTTCGGTGAGCACGGCCGTATGTGCCTTCTCGTCCACGATGTACTCACCGGTCTTGACTCCGTCCTCGTCCACACCGCGTTTTAGTTGCGGGATGATGGCGTCGGCCTTGTAGTACTTATCGGTCGCGTCGTCGGACGGCCCGGAGATGATTAGCGGTGTGCGAGCCTCGTCGATCAAGATGGAATCCACTTCGTCGACGATCGCGTGATAATGACCTCGCTGGACACAAGTCGCGAGGTCAAACTTCATGTTGTCGCGCAGATAATCGAAACCAAACTCGTTGTTGGTCCCATAAGTGATGTCGGCGGCATATGCAGTCTGTCGCTCGAAATCGTCCATGTCGTTCTGGATACAGCCAACTTCCAGACCGAGGAAGCGGTGAATCTGGCCCATCCATTCCGCGTCGCGCGAAGCCAGGTAATCGTTCACCGTAATCACGTGCACACCGCCCCGGCCGGTAAGCGCGTTCAGGTATGACGGCAGGGTCGCCACCAGCGTTTTGCCTTCACCCGTGCGCATCTCGGCAATCTTCCCCTGGTGCAGGACGATGCCGCCAATCAATTGCACGTCGAAGTGGCGCATCCCGGTAGTTCGCACGCTGGCTTCTCTTACGATGGCAAAGGCTTCGGGCAGAATCTCGTCGAGCACGCGGCGCTCTACTCGTTTGAGTTCGTCTTTGTCCTTGATCCCGGCAACCGCCTGTTGCGCTTTTTCTTTAAAGAAAGCTGAGCGGGCGCGGAGTTCTTCGTCGGAAAGCTTTTTAATAGCCGGCTCGAGAGCATTGATTTGCTCAACCAAAGGCTGAACTGATTTCAGATAACGCTGATTACTACTGCCGAATACTTTAGTTAGAAATTTGTCGATCATTGTCGTGGCCTAAATTTTCTCTCTCATCAATGAAAGTTGACTGATTAATCTCTTGAACCCAGTTTCAAGTTGGATATTTTAAAGGACTGAACTGAGGGAGGCAAACCACGCAGTCTCGCCCGAGGTATCCGCCAGCGAGTCGCTACAAGCCCGAAGGAGGTAACTGCTTCTTGAGCATTTCGCTGGCAGTCTGACGCGGCATGCTGAAGTTGACCAAAATCTGTTTGCCCTCTGATGTTACCTTGGTGTTTCGGTACAAAAGCTCTTCGTCGTGCCCTCGTTTCGCGAGTTCTCCCCCTACCAGGAGCAAATTGTAGCCTCTAGCCATCTGCACTGCCCGTTCCGGCGAGTCGGCCTGGGTTTCGACAGTGGCAGCAATGTCGCTCTGATCTAGTTTGATTGTTACCCGTAGCGGCATTGCGTCGCAATTCAGTTTGGTGGTGTCGGTGACCTTCCTGGGATCGCGGAGAAACGAAAGCATGCCACTATCACCTATCGCCGAGACCATGTCTTTGGCGACATCAATCAACCGCGCGTCACCTGTCTTCTGAACAACGCTAGGGTCAGTGAGTTTGCAATCAGTGCCAAGACTAGCGGCGATGGTGATCTCGATCTCGGAACTAAGATCCAGTTGGCCCTTGTCTCGCAGCGCGTTGGCCCGCGCGAGCCAGTCCTTGAGCGGTCGAATGTTTATCTCGTTTTCGCTGGGTCTGACAACGTTGTTCTCAGCGGCAATCTTATCGAGTTGCTGCTCGGTCTCGTCTGGGGTATTCGGATCTGTGGCTTTGGGGGTTTCAGCCACCTTCGCTTCCGCGGAGCCCGCCGGCGAATCCTCGGGCGGTAACGAGGGCGAAGCCTCGGGAGTCGGAGTTGGTGCCGGTATTTGACTGACCCGATTCTGATTGAAAGTCAATTGCGGAACCGAGGGAGTTGGCAAGGCGAGTGCTCGCAACTGCTCTTCAGTCGCAAAATACCCTGGCGGATAACGAAACTTTTCACCGGCCAGGTTGAGTATTTGCGCGTTGTCGCCGACTTCGGTTTTTGAATACTCACGATCCGTGTACTCAGTGTTCGACAGAAGGGCGGCGATGTTGAAGGCATCGCGAAATCCCGGGACGTAAACCAGGCTCGCCAGCAACGCTACGTGCAATACCAGCGAGGCGCCCGTAAGCATGGAAAGAATCGGCCACCGCGGCTCACGATTTACTTGAGAATCTGCAAAAAGATCAGACATCGCCCACTTAAACGCCTTTCGAACCAACCGTGTTCCCCGCATTAGACGCCAATCGGGCCCGGTCAGGTTGCGAAGCACAAAAACAACAGACATACGTTAGCACTTTGCCTAATGCCTCTCAAAACGGGCTAGCCAACCACCCACTTGCTACCGCTACGTTCGAAAACGCAACTGAGTGTCACGAAATCGCCTTCGGTAGATACCCATGGACCCCGTAGATTTGTAGTTGGAACCGTGGGACCCGACTCTACCGAGTTACGGTACTGACTTCGTGACACTACATTGCCTTATTACCTCCTGTTCCATCCGACATCTCCATCTCACTAAGGTAGAATGATCCTCAATGAGACAGGGGCGCGACAAAGGGAGCAAACACAAAGGACGAAAAGGTGAGCGCAAGCCGGGAAAGCGACCTGCCACAAACCGTTTTCAAGATCCTCCGGATACTTCGAACATCGCCCCGCCGCGGGCGTTTGCTCAGACGCCTGAAATTCGGAAACTACTCGAAGGAATCGGCACTCCTCCCGCTGCTCCGTTCAAGCCGGATCCTTTTCAACTCGAGGCCCTGGCAGCTCTTGAGTTCGAAGATGTTTTGGTCACCGCGCCGACAGGCAGCGGCAAAACCTGGATAGCTCGTGAAGAAATTCGTCGGCTGATCGGGTCGGGCAAGCGCGCGTGGTACACATCTCCCCTTAAAGCACTCACAAATTCCAAGTATCAGGAATTCAGTGCGGAGTTCGGGGCTGAGCGAGTCGGAATACTCACCGGGGACCGCAAAGAGAATCCTGACGCGCCTCTGATCGTCGGCACCACCGAAATCTACCGCAATCAACTTTTCGACTCGCTGCGTTCAGGTCAAGATGTACGAGCTGATTTGGTCGTTCTGGACGAAGCACATTACCTGGCGGACGAAGATCGAGGGCACGTCTGGGAGGAGGCGATTATCTTGTCGCCGCCTCGCATTCGCCTGCTGTTGCTTTCGGCCACCATTGGGAATGCCGACGAGTTTGCGCGATGGCTTGAAGAAGTGCGCGGCGTGCACTGCGGCGTGGTGACGCGACCCGGTGACCGCCCTGTCCCATTGAAGGCGGCTCTGCTACTTCCAAACCAACGTTTGCTTCCGCTGCTAAATGACGGGGGACGACTCAATCCGGAAATCGTGGCCATGGGGGATCGTGCTCGCGAGGAACGACGCCCTCCAATACGAGGACATCGACGAAGGTTCTGACCAGGGAAGAGTTCGAATGAAACTCAGCATGCCAGAGATGCCGCCGGCCACACTCCTCATGGCGTTGGGCACCTACAATTTGCTCCCGGCGATCATTTTTCTTCCGACGCGGCGGCGCTGTGATCAAGCCGCTGCCGAGGCTGCATTCATGAGACGCGACCCCAGTGAGAGTCGTCGGGACACCCGCCGCGACTTTATGCAGAACTTCATCGAAGAACACCCGGAAGTTCGCGGCCATCGGCACTGGGACACAATCACCAGAGGTGGGGTTGCGTCACATCATGCGGGTCACATTCCGGCCTGGAAACTGGCCATCGAAAAACTGATGAGCGCCGGACTTCTGGATGCAATCTTTGCCACCGCCACTGTCGCTGCAGGGGTAGATTTTCCCGCGCGCACGGTAGTGCTAACTGGTGCTGACACGCGTACCGGGAGCGGCTGGAGACCGTTCACTGCTTCTGAGCTTCAGCAGATGACCGGCCGCGCCGGAAGACGG
Organism: Pyrinomonadaceae bacterium; assembly: GCA_023717565.1. Taxonomy (GTDB): domain Bacteria; phylum Acidobacteriota; class Blastocatellia; order Pyrinomonadales; family Pyrinomonadaceae; genus PSRF01. The sequence continues at coordinate 18,130 of JAMQPI010000493.1, forward strand.
GGGCGTGACAAAGTCGGATTCATAGTAGCCGCACCTGGACTCCATCAGGATCCGCAAAAGATAGCGGAGTTACTGAAAGCCCAACCCGATCCTCTGGTTAGCCAGTTTCGGGCAACTTATTCGACGTTGCTAAACTTGCTCGACGCATACAGGAACTTTGCCCAGGTGCGCGAGATTGCGGAAAAGAGTTTTGCTCATCGCGATGCCGCCCGGCAGATGGCCCAATTGGATCAGGAGCGCGCTGCAAATGAGGCCAGGATCAAAACCAGGTTGGAGCAAGCAGCCTGTCAGATTCCGCTTTCGACAGCGCTCGGTCTGGAGCGCCTTGTAAGTGCTCGCGCCAGACTCCAGGAGGCCAAGCCACAGACGAGGACTGAAGTTCTGTTGCGCTGGCTGGATGATTCGGTGCGGCCTGGCCGGGTTGTCGGTATCGGCCGTAGTGGAAAGCGCCTGGTGTTGGTTACGCAACGTCGCGATGGCAACATCGTCGGCATTCGCGAAGATGGTCGGAGCGCAAGTTTCCCTCTCCAACGCATTGGCAGAGTTTACTCACCTATTTTTGCTACGCGTGAGGAAGCGATTGAAAGTGCTTTTGAGGAGATCCATGTCCGGGGCAAAGATCTGGTGGTGCCCGAGCCTCGTCTCCGTGATGTTCGCGATGAGGAATCCGGCGCGTTAGGTTTGATCGAAACTACGATTGAATCAATCTTGCCCCTGAATTTGAGCTCTGACCAAAAGGCGAAGTGTACGCGTGCTCTGTGGGAGGTGATGGACGAGGCAGAAGCTATACAGCGAGCCACGCGTCGCCAGGAGACGCTGCGTGATGAAGTATGGCAGCCCTTCGAGCAGCGGGCGAAAGTGTTGGCGTCCTTTGGCTACCTGAACTTTGAAGATGAGAAAGTCACCGAACGCGGCCGTTGGTTGGCCGATCTTCATATTGATCGTCCGCTCATCGTCGGGGAAGCTCTGGAAAGCGGACTCTTCAAAACTCTCGATCCGGCCCGGATGGCCGCAGTGATGGCCGCCCTCAGTGCTGACGAAGACCGTGACTACGGGGAGATTGAATTGGACGACTCACTCGTGAGCAGCCTGGCCCAGTTCGAAGATACTGGTTTCCGCGTATCGTCCGAAGAGTGGAAACACGGAATTGAACCAGCACCCGAACTCAATTTCTCGGCAGCCGGAGCTGCGGCACGCTGGGCTAAAGGCGCCGACTGGAGCACGCTGGTGCGCGAGACCCGAGCTGAAGAGGGCGACCTCTTTCGCATGCTTTCCCGCGCCGGGGAAGCGCTTCTGCAAATCGCTGGACTAAGAAAAGCGCATCCCGAAGCAGCACGAATCGCCGCATTGGCGGCGGAGACAGTCTTGCGCGAACCGGTCAGATGAAACAGGTTGGATCCCGGCCATCACTTATCATTAATGCTCACAACTCTTGCGATCTCCAACTATCGTTCGCTGCGTAATCTAATCGTACCGTTGGGACGGCTCAACCTGATTACGGGTCCAAATGGCAGCGGAAAGTCGAGCGTCTATCGAGCTCTGCGTCTATTGGCGGAAACTGCTCAGGGCGGTGTAATACCCTCGCTGGCTCGTGAAGGCGGACTGCAGTCTACCCTTTGGGCCGGACCGGAATCGTTGGCTCGTTCAGTTAAGCGCGGCGAAAATCCCGTTCAGGGTACTGCCCGCAAAGAACCAGTTAACTTGAGGCTCGGCTTCGCGGGAGACGACTTCGGTTATGCAATTGATCTGGGACTTCCTGCAATCAGCGTCAAGGCCTCTGCCTTTGCTCTTGATCCAGAAATAAAGCGCGAGTGCGTCTGGAGTGGACCCTTCCTACGTCCCGCCTCGTTGCTCGTTGACCGCAGTGAAGGAGTAGTGCGGACCAAAGGCGACGATGGCCAGTGGATCACGATCTCTTATCAACTCTCGAGCTTCGACAGTATGATGGCGCAGTTTGCCGATCCGCGAAACGCTCCGGAGATGCTCATTCTCAGAGAGCAAATCCGCTCCTGGCGCTTTTATGATCACTTCCGTACAGACGTTGATGCTCCCGCGCGGTTGCCGCAAATTGGAACTCATACTCCGATACTGGGTAATGATGGCGCCGATATGGCCGCAGCTTTGCAAACGATTCGAGAGATCGGAGATTCCGCGGCCCTGGACAACGCCGTTGCGGACGCTTTTCCAGGGTCGAGCATCACAGTGCTGAATATCGAGGGCCGTTTTGAGGTTGCCATGAATCAGCAAGGGTTGCTTCGACCTTTGAAAGCCGGTGAACTCTCTGATGGAACAATCCGCTACTTGCTCTGGATCGCCGCCCTGCTAACTCCTAGGCCGCCCGACTTGTTGGTGCTAAACGAACCCGAGACCAGTCTCCATCCTGATTTGCTGCCCGCCCTGGGCAGGCTCATAGCCGGCGCAGCCGAACGATCGCAAGCGCTGGTGGTCACTCATGCGCCAAGACTAATCGCCGCCCTGGAAGAAGAGCAGGAGTGCAACTCAGTAAGGCTGGAAAAGGAATTTGGCGAAACCAGGATTGTGGGAGCTAACGAGATGGACATGCCTGCCTGGCGGTGGGCGACCCGTTAGGCGAGCAGCTTCAAGCAAAGCGGCCATATCTTGATAGCTGAAATAGGAACAAGATCAGTCGGTAGGAGCGGCCTTGGCCACAATCTTCACTTGTTTCTGAATCGCATCCTCAAGGCTCGCACTCCGCTCCCAACTGGTTCCACTGCTTCGAAACCGCATGATGCCCTCGTGGTCAATTACGATGTAGGTGGGAAATGCGCGTACATCGAACGCTCGCTGGATTCGGCGGTCGCGATCCCAGTACTGTGGCCAGACCATCTTTTCCTTGTTGGTAAATGCTCGCCACGTTGCCTCTTCCGTGTCTGAGCTGATCCCAATCATCGCGAACGATGGCTCCTTCGAGTACTTCTTGTGCAGGTTGCGCAGCGAAGGCACCGATTCGACACAAGGCGGACACCACGTCCCCCAGAAATCCAGGACCACTACTTTGCCGCGCAGATCCTCAAGCGTGATGTATTCCCCGTCCGCGGTGGTAATCGAAAAGTCCGGTGCGTAGGCTTCTCGCGCTCGACGCGGGTTGTCGATCAGCTTCCGTGCTTCTTCCGCGTGGTTCCCAGTTGGATCTAGCTCAAGATACTTCTTTAGCTCGACGAGACCTTCCGGGTCGCGTCCCAACTGCATCAGCGTGAAGCCGAGGTTGTAATGAAGAATGGGAAGGTTGACACCTAATGAGAGCCCCTGTCGGAATGCCGCCTCTGCCTCCTGCAGTTTCTTCTGATTCTTCAGCTCTGCCTGCGCTTGCAGCGCGAGTCCTTTTAGATTGTAGGCCTGCGCCTGAAGCTGCGAATTGTTTCCCGCAAAGAGGATCACCTTGTCGCAGCTCTCAATGGTGTTCTTATATGCCCCCAATCCATGATACGCGCCCGCCATCCCCAGGAAGCACTCGGCTGACTTCTTGTCGCGCATCTCGTTTGCACGCTTGAAGACTTTCAACGACTCTTCGTACTTACGCCGGCGCACGAGATCGAGGCCTTTTTGCAGTTCAGTTTCGTAGTCAACGTCGCTGCTTTGGGCCCGAGCAAGTGGCTCGGTCGTCCAACCCTTTCCGGCCAAAGCCAACGTCACAATGAACCCGATACCCAGTCCGATCCCGAGGACGCGTCGCCCCGGCATCCCGCGTCTCGCAAACCTTAAGCTCACCAGTTCCATTCGTTCTGCTCCTCCAAGCGTCAGCTAACCGGACGTCAATTAGACGCGGCAATCAATCTGCCAGAACTTTCGAACAACTGATTACATCCGACGGTCACGAATCATATCAATAAAACTCATCAAGATGAACGATCCGCCCGAAACTAACCCAATAGTCGCGGCTGGATTGCGGCCTGTTTAAGTACACGCTAAGTCATAGGATTGGAAGGACTTAGGAGAGGACTTTGGCCACGAAAAAGCAACCATCGTCACCCGATCTCCATCTGAGCTACGGTTTCGATTGCAAGTTCTTTGTAAATCGGTTCCGCCATGCGTAGCAGTAAGTTAGAAGCGAAAATCTAGATGGCCTTTGGCCATCGCTCATGGAGAACTCACTAGATGAATTTGACCCGAAGTGTTTCCCTCTGGCGCTCTGCTAAGTTCGCCCCATTTGCGGTTATGTCTTTGTTCCTTCTTTCGAATTTCACTGGCCTATTTTTCAGTCACGTATTCGCGCCATCTGTAAGTGCCACAACTCAGCTCGACGAAATGATACCGCAGGATATCCCGACTTCAGGTGATCCTGAACTGGATCGGATTATTTTTCGCGCAGGAGGACGTCACGGTATCGACCCCCGTTTCATCCACGCCGTGATTTGGCAGGAATCAAAATATCAACCCACAGCCCTCTCTCACGCTGGAGCCCAGGGTCTCATGCAACTTATGCCGGCGACCGCGCGCAGGTTTGGTTGCACTGATCCACACGACGTAGCCGCTAATGTCGAAGCCGGAACGAAATACTTGAGCTGGCTTTTGAAGCGGTTCAACGGCAGCGTGACTTTAGCACTCGCGGGCTACAACGCGGGCGAAGGGGCGGTCGACAAATACAAGGGCGTGCCTCCTTATGATGAGACTCAAAACTATGTCCGCAAGATTGTTGCTAACTACGGACGAGCCAATCATCCGGTAGTAAATACAAAGCCTGG
>JAMQPI010000496.1 GCA_023717565.1 Pyrinomonadaceae bacterium
CCTTTGTTCCATCGGAACGTAGTCCCGACTTCGGTGTCCCAAATAAATCTGTCGTGGTCGGGCAATCTTTTGCTCCGAATCCTCCAGTAACTCCACCCACTGCGCCAGCCATCCTGACGTCCGCGGAATCGCAAACAGCACGGGAAACATGTCCAGCGGAATGCGCATGGCCTGATAGATGATCCCGGAATAGAAGTCGACATTCGGATACAGTTTGCGTTTGACGAAATACTCATCCTCCAGGGCGATTCGTTCCAATTCGAGAGCAATATCCAACAACGGGTCTTTGCCTGTCACTTCGAAGACTTCATCGGCGACCTGTTTGATTATGCGGGCACGGGGATCGTAGTTTTTGTAAACACGATGACCAAAACCCATCAAGCGAAACTCCCCGGCCTTCACACGCTTGATATAGTCCGGGACTTTATCTATCGAGCCAATCTCATTCAGCATCCGCAGCACCATCTCGTTTGCACCGCCGTGCAACGGACCGTAAAGTGCCGCGGCCGCACCACCTAACGCTGAGAAAGGATCGGTATGGGCGCTGCCAATGCTGCGCATGGCGTTGGTGCTGCAGTTCTGTTCGTGGTCGGCGTGAAGAATGAAAAGCACGCTCATCGCGCGCTCCAGGACGGGATCGGGTTGATACTTCAGCTCCGTGGTCTTGAACATCATGTTCAGGAAGTTACCTTCGTAACCCAGATCGTTATCGGGATAGGCATACTGCATACCGATGCGATGGCGAAAAGCGAAGGCCGCGATCGTGGGCACCTTGGCAATGAGTCGAAAGATCTGCTTCTGGCGAAGGTCTTGATTGAAAATGTCCTTAGCGTCGGGATAGAAGGTCGAAAGGGCGCCCAGCGTGGCTTCAAACATGCCCATCGGATGAGCATTGTAGTGAAAGCCATCTATCACCGTCTTGATGTTTTCGTTAATAAAGGTGTGATGAGTGATGTTCCAAACCCAGTCTTTCAACTGCGCTTCGGTCGGCAGTTCACCATGGAGCAGCAGGTAGGCGACCTCAAGATAAGTGCTCTTTTCGGCGAGCTGATCGATGGGATAACCGCGATACTCCAGAATGCCCTGGTCGCCATCGATGAACGTGATCCGGCTTTTGCAGGAAGCCGTATTCATGAACGCCGGATCGTAGGTCATCAGGCCAAAGTCGTTTTCGGAGGCCTTGATCTGGCGGAGATCCATCGCCTTGATCGTGCCGTTCTCAATTGGCAGGTCATACTGCTTTCCAGTGCGATTGTCGGTAATGCTCAAGGTGTTAGCACCCATCATCATTCCTCCTACCGGCCAAACTTCTCCAGGATTCTAAGAGCAGAGTAACGCCGCGGCAGTCCAGTAATCAAACTCTGTCGATTCCTCTAGATTCCAAGGTCTGGTCTGCCCTTTGTTTCAAGGTCCCACAGGCATACACTAAGCAAAACCTCTTATGAAACCAGAACCCACTTTGGCTACGGCGCTGCCCTCCGAGATCGTCGAGTGCCTGGGACGCGCTCTCCAGGAAGACATCGGACCAGGCGATGTCACCACCAACAGCATTGTGTCCGCCAATGCTGTGCTGCGGGGAAAAATTCTGGCGAAAGATGCCGGCATCGTTGCCGGGCTCGATATCGCGGAAGCGGTGTTTCTTCTGCTCGAGAACCAGATTAGCTTCATACCAGGTGTGGCCGAGGGAGCCCAGGTTACCAGCGGCACGCTGTTGGCAAATATCTCCGGCTCGGCCCGAGCATTGTTGACGGGCGAGCGAACAGCACTTAACTTTCTCGGGCGAATGTCGGGTATTGCCACGCTCACGCGCCAGTTTGTTGATCTCGTTTCGGGCACCTCAGCGAGAATTCTCGACACGCGCAAGACCTCACCCGGCCTCAGGGCAATTGACAAGCTTGCAGTGCGACGCGGTGGTGGTGAGAACCATCGCATGGGTTTGTTCGACATGGTTCTGATCAAGGACAATCATATCGACTTTGCCGGATCTATCGCCGCGGCCGTGGAGCGTGTGCGTGCGACCGGCACTGACCTCGAGATCGAAGTTGAGGCACGCACGCTAGCAGATGTGAAGGAAGCACTGGGCCTGGGAGTTGAACGTATCCTGCTCGACAACATGACGCCGGAAGTCATGCAGCAAGCAGTTACCCTGAACGGTGGTCGCGCAAAATTGGAAGCCTCCGGAAATGTCACGATCGAGAACGTGCGCCGGATTGCCCAAACCGGAGTAGACTTTATTTCAGTAGGCTCGTTGACGCATTCAGCCAAAGTCTTTGACGTAAGCTTGAAGTGGACTGGATGACCAACCATTGGACTTGATTACTCAACTAAACAGACATGATAGCAACACTCGGTAAAGAAACTTCCGCGGAGCAGATTTACGACCAGCTGAAGACTATGCTCGCCGATGTGGTCCCGGACTTTGAGCTGCGGATGAAGTCGGAGATTGCCGCCCAGATCAATCAGGTGAAGGCCGAAAAGAACGCCGTAATCCTGGGTCACAACTACATGGAGCCGGCGCTCTTCTACTCGATCACAGATTTCGTGGGCGACTCTCTGGATCTAGCGCGGCGAGCAGCGCAGACCGACAAGGACATCATCGTCTTCTGTGGCGTCAAGTTCATGGCCGAAACTGCAAAACTGCTCAACCCCACCAAGACTGTTCTGATTCCATCTGAGAAAGCCGGCTGCTCGCTCGCCGCCAGCATCACCGGAGAAGATGTACGCGAGCTTAGACGGCGTTTCCCCGGCGTCCCGGTGGTCACGTACGTGAACACTTACGCTGACGTTAAAGCTGAATCTGATATTTGTTGTACCTCCTCAAATGCCGTGGCGGTGGTCGAGTCGCTAAATGCGGACACGGTGATTTTCCTTCCGGACGAGTACCTGGCGAAGAATGTGGCCCGTGAAACTGGGCGACACATCATTTTCCCGACCGGTGATCCGCGGAAGGCTGCGGAGGGAGAACTTGACTACCAGATGATCGGGTGGCCCGGCCGCTGTGAAGTACACGACAAATTCACGGTCGAGGACATTGCCAACGTCAGGAAGCAGTTTCCCGACGTAGTGATATTGGCCCACCCTGAGTGTAGCCCGGAAGTAGTGGCCGCCTCTGACTATTCCGGCAGCACGAACGCGATGATCCGGTATGTCGAACAAACCAAAGCGCCACGTTATCTATTGTTAACCGAATGTTCCATGGGAGAAAACGTCGCGGCCGCGAATCCTGACAAAGAAATGCTTCGCTTGTGCAGCGTACGGTGTCCACACATGAATCAGATCACTTTGGAAGACACGCTGGAGTCGCTGGAAAAGGTTCAATACGTAATCGAGATTCCAGAAGAAATCCGCGTTCGCGCCGCTCGAGCGGTTGAGAGAATGATCGAGATCGGGTGATGGGTTCGAATCGAGAGATGAGTAGATGAAGAATTTCCATGAAGTTACATACTCATTGGCGGTGATTCTAGTGCTACCGCTGACGTTCCTAGTAGCAAAAACCCGTAGCAACGGTGTCTTTATCGCTACCGCTCAAACGCAGACAGCGATGCAAAGATATCTGGAAGCTCAAAGAACGTTTCCTATAGTTGATTATGACGAAGCTGAGCCCTCGGATCCTGTTAAGCGTGCGGCTGCCAGAGAAAAACAGATAAGACGCAACACGCGTAGGGAGGTAATGATTACTCCTCATCCCCAAGACGCCGAGATTAGTTTGCAAGAAGAAGGCGGGGATGATTTGGCGGCGCTGCCGTCAGAAAAGAGTGATTTGATTATGGTAGGCAGTGTTGTTTCGGCGGCAGCGCATTTGTCGGGAAACAAAATGAATGTCGTTTCTGAATTTGCCGTCCTAGTAGAAAAAGTACATAAGTCCTTTGCACCGACTGCGCCCTCTGCAGGTAGTTCAGTTACGGTTGAGCGATTTGGCGGTTATGTCCGGTATCCTAATGGGCAAACGGTGCTGTACCGGTGGGCCGGCACGTCGATGCCCAAGGTTGGTGGCCGCTACATATTTTTTCTGCAGTCAATACCTCAAAGCGATGATTACACAATACTGGAATTCGCGAACGCCCTTGACTCCCGAGAAGGAAACGCGTGGCAGAAACTGAAGTTCTGATCATTGGCTGCGGCATTGCCGGGGCAACCGCAGCTTTACAACTGGCGCGCAATCCTCGGCGCCAAATCACCGTCGTTACGCGGGCTCCAGATCCTCACGAATCAAACACTCAATACGCGCAGGGGGGAATTATCGGTCGCGGTCTGGATGACGATCCCGATATTCTTCTGGCGGACATCCTAGCGGCCGGTGCCGGCGTGAGTTCACCTCACGCAGCTCGCATACTCGCCGAGGAGGGACCACCACTTCTCCACGAAGTCCTGGAGGAGAGCGCGGGCGTAAAGTTTGACAGCGACTCGAGCGGCCAGCCGCTCTGGGGTAATGAAGCTGCTCACTCGCGCCGACGCATTCTGCACGTGGGCGATGGCACCGGGGCGGCCATAATGGAGGGGTTGATTACCGCTTTGCGCAGTTGCCCCAACATCACCATCGAATCGAACGCCACCGCCGTCGACCTGATCACGTTCCCCCATCATTCTCGCGACCCACTCGACAACTACCGGCCTATCGCCTGCCACGGCGCGTACATGTTTAGCCGGGGGGAGCACACGGTTCACCGCTACCTCGCTGCTGCTACCGTGCTGGCGACCGGCGGTCTGGGCCGCATTTATCGCAACACTACCAATCCCCAGGGTGCGCGCGGTGACGGGTTAGCGATGGCCCATCGCGCTGGCGCCAGGATCGTGAATGCCGAGTATGTGCAGTTTCATCCCACGGCGTTGGCTGCGCCTGGTGCCGAAGGTCTATTGATTTCGGAAGCCGTTCGAGGCGAAGGCGGAATTCTGCTGACTCCGGACGGACGTCAGTTCATGGCTGAGTACTCACCCGAGTGGAAGGATCTTGCTCCCCGCGACGTAGTGGCTCGGGCCATCCATCACGAGATGGAGACGCACGACTATTCTTATGTGCTGCTCGACATCGCCTCACGAATGCCTGCTGACGCCATTCGCAATCGCTTCCCCAACATCTATGCTCAGTGTCTCAAAGCCGGCTTGGACATCACGAAGGAAATGATACCCGTTGTGCCGGCCGCACATTATTTCTGCGGCGGCGTGCTGGTCGACGAATGGGGGCGCGCGAGCATCGACAACCTCTATGCTATCGGTGAAATCAGTTGCACCGGAGTGCACGGCGCCAACCGCCTGGCCTCAACTTCTCTGCTCGAGGGACTGGTTTGGGGAAACCGCGCGGCCAGGCACGTCGAGGAAGCTCTCAACCGGTCACTAGCAACAAAACGACCGGGGTTCGCCGACGTGCCGCCGTGGGATGAGAGCGGATTGTTTGCCGAACCCGATCCGGCGCTGATTCAGGGCGACATGCAAACGATCCAGAACATCATGTGGCACTACGTAGGCCTGGTTCGCAATGCGGAACGCCTCTCGCGAGCGATTAGAGAGCTGCGCCACCTATGGAATGAGATCGAGACGTTTTACCGAACCACCAAACTGGCCGATGGATTGATTGGACTCAGAAACGCGATCGAAGTTGCGCTGCTGATTGCGCAGGCAGCACAACACAATCGTCAGAGTCGTGGCTGCCACTATCGGCAGGATTCGGTTTCCGTCGAAGGCGACAGGTTGATCTAACGGAAATCAGGTCAATATCACTACCCTCCCTATTTACCATTCGGCGGTACAGCCCCTTATCCGATCTGTGGCAGCCCACATTGATGATGATACCGTTCGACGTAAGAATGGTTTGTGCCCAGACTGTTCATAAAACTCACCGTCATTCTCGTCTCCTTTGCACTTGGCATGTGCGCCTCTAAGGTTACCAGGTCGATTCGCACCCAGAACCGCACGCCGGCAGCGACTAACCCAATAATCAGTCATACGCCGGCTCTGTCACGAACAAAACCCATTGCTACCGCGGAAGACCTCGGACCTCAAAGTCTTTCGCCCAACGACATTTGGAACTTTATTGAGACACATCCTCAGGCGAATCTTACTAAGGTCTGGCAGGGGCTTCAGATCAGAACGACCAATATCGCCGAATCTCAACAGCTTCAGGACGCCGGCTTCAATTTCCTCGGACAGTGCAGTAGTTGCCAAGCAGAGCTTTCTCACTATGAGCTCGATGGTGAACCCGGAGATGAAGTCGTGCTCAAAATTTCTGATAACCTTTTGCAGGCCTGTCGCTTTTTGATATTCAAATCTATTGGCGATCGGAGAGATCGGTGGAGATTGCTTGGCCATATCGATCAAGATTTCAATAAGTATCGAATGGCGGACCATACAGTGCTCTTGAGTAGCGGTCGACGCTGGTTGGTAATTAAGGGTCAAGCTTCGTCAGGTACCGGGGTTGTGACTTACTTTGACCGTGTCTTCGTCGTGACAAAGGGGCGAGTCCGCGAGGTCCTGGGTTACATATCAGAGGGTTTTCAATTCGGGGGAACTGACCGAGCAACGCGGAGTTTCTTTGGACACCTCGAGTCAGTGCAGATAGAAGGCGGTGTAGTCTCGGCAGTTGTGGACTTGTCAGTTAAGTACACTGGAGACTATGCCAATCGCGAGGACGAGTTGCCGCTATTCGCCAAGCGTCAAAAAGCGGCTTTTACAAGACGGCTGGACTCGCGAAAACAAGTGCTCGATGTGAGCCGTTCTGATTTGAGCGAAAGCGAACTTGCCGAAGTCTACCAGATTGACTCACTGACAGAAGAGGGCTTCTTCGATTACAACGATAAGGAGCTTTCCAGTATTGCCAGGGGAAGAGATGTGAAGAAGAAAGACTGGCTGCGCCGGTACCTTGATACGTGTCAAGATACAACTCAGAACCGACGGCTTCGTCAACTTCTTACAAGGTAGATCACCGCAGAAAGATGTCCACGTAGTCGGTGGTCTCGTCGCAGGGACTCCGCATTTCCTGAAGCCGCCAGTACCGTCGCTTACCGGTAATTTTAAAAATCATTGTGCCGTCGCGCCGGCAAGGGTTTCCATTGTTCTTGTAGCTAACCCTGGTAATGATTGTCCCTTCGAAAGTGAACTGCTGATCCTCGATCTGAGAAGCGAAGCCATCGATCTCAAGGTAGTCTCCGCCTTTTTGCTGTCGTCCTTTGATCATCAGTTTTCCCTGGCGCTCGACAATCGTTAGATCCGCAAAGTCTTTCCAGCGGTTCCAACTGATCCAATGAAGTTGGAATTTGTGCTTGCCGAGGAGTTGGCTGCGGCCTCGGGCACTATTAACCTGGGTTTTTGGCGCCACGTTGGGAGTGGGGTCTTGCGCGTTTGCCGAGAGCGAGCAGAAGGTAAGAGTCAACAAAAGAAATAAGCCTCGCATGCAGTTGTCCTTCATTACTAATTTGTTTTCGCCGGAAATGTTAGCTTTTGCCGGATCTCAAATCTCAGATCTCAGATTCAACTATACCCAAAGACGCCGCGCACTCGCGAGACCGCGCTCCACATTACGCGCACCATTCGTGGTGCGATGTAGATCGAAAGCACCAGAAACGTAACCAGGAAAATGATCGTGACTAAGGGCAGGAAGATTGACATTAGAATTGTGCCAAAAGCAATCACATCCTCGGCTAGACTGACTACAATATTGGAAACCGGCTCGGGGCTCAGGTTGATCGCCGCGCGGGCAGTCGCTTTTGTTCCATGAGCGCTGAGGGCCAAGCCACCGCCGAGCAGCAATGCCACCACCTGGACGCTGCGGTCGAAGTCGCCGAAGGCCGTTGCCGCCAGCACCGCGCCCGCGGGTATTCTAATGAAAGTGTGAATCACGTCCCAGGTGCTGTCGAGGTAAGGAATCTTGTCGGCGAAGAACTCAATGAGATAGAGCCCGGAAGCAATGCCGATGATCCACCAACTGGTGAGGACGTCGAGTTCTCCGGGCAAGCCCAAATTGGCGAAGCGGCCCAGCAATCCAAGCGTAGCTACTGCCGCGTACAGATTGATTCCCGAGACCCACCCCGCACCCATTGCAATCGCCAGCGTGCCAATCAAGTTCATCGTGATACCTCAGGTTCCCTTACGATCCAAGCTATCAGGATGCAGATCTTACATCTCAAATCTGAGATCGGTTTGCCTCTGTCTGGGATGGGTATGCGAAACCTGAACCATTAGCCGATTCACGCAAGCTGCGGAGAAACTGACTTGAGTCTCTGGT
>JAMQPI010000594.1 GCA_023717565.1 Pyrinomonadaceae bacterium
GGGCGGAACTCAACTTGGAGGGTACTCATCCAGCATCATTCCGCCCCTCCGAACGCCGCTGGAATATTCGGTTGACTCCGGATCTCCTGCGGAGTCAGTACAACTCTCGCAGACGCTTATTGGTGATGGCCACTATCGTTACATACACGATGATTGCCAGTCCGCCTGCCGCCAAGGCGACGGGCGCGCCAAAACGATGGGAAACGACTCCCGCAAACAGATTCCCGATGGGCATGGCGCCGATGAATGAGAGAATGAACATGCTCATGACGCGACCGCGCATCTGATCGGTGACCAGCTTTTGGAGCAGCGTATTAGCGACAGCCACGGAGGTGACGATCGAAAATCCCACCCCAAACAGAAAGATCAGCGAGACCCTGAGGTTGGTTGAGAGTCCAAAACAGATCAAACAAACCCCGAAAGAAAATGCGCCACCTAAAACTGACCAGCCTTTCCGCTGAAAGTCGCCCAGGTAAGCCAGCAGTAGAGCGGCGGAGAAAGCTCCCGCTCCCGCGATGCCCATCATCCAGGCCAGCCCGGTCTCACCAAGTTTGAAAATGTCGCGCGCGAAGATTGGCACCAGAGTCAGATAGGGGGCCCCGAACAGGCTGGTTACTGCCGAGATCGAGAGCAGCGAGGACACGCGCGGACGATTGCGCACATACCGGAAGCCCTCGATCAAATCGCGCCAGAGCGCGCGACGGTCCTTGACTGAGTGAGTAGGAAGGAGCCGCTTGCTGGCGTCGAAGTGGACCAGGTTGAGAGCAATGACCACGGCGATAAACGAAATCCCGTTGGCAAAAAAGCATCCCGCCAGACCGAAGAACTTGAATCCAAAACCTGCAAACACCGGCCCGATGACCCGCGACAGTTGAAACTGGGAAGAGTTGAGGGCCACCGCGTTCGCCAAGTCCTCGCGACCCACCAGGTCGAATGTCATAGCCTGGTAGGAAGGGCCGGCGAGGGCCATGCAGCATCCCGTTATGAAGGAGAACCCAAGGATCATCCAAACGTTCACCAGCTTCGTCGCAACCAATATCGCCAGCCCAAAGGCGGCGAGGCCGGCAACAACTTGCGAATAAAGAAGCAGCCGGCGGCGATCCACTAGATCCGCGAATACTCCTCCAGCAAGAGTAAGAAAGAAACCGGGTACTGTTGCCATAAAGGCATCAAGACCCAGCCACAGTGCAGAATCAGTGAGTGTTAGGACGAGCCATCCCTGCGCGACGGCCTGCATCCACGTGCCCACATTGGAGAGAAAGGCCCCAACCCAGAATCGTCGATAGTTTTGATGCGAGAGTGCGCGGAACATCCTGCGCGGACCAACTGGTGTTGAAACGCTCTCTGTCTGCACCGGGATTTCAGACATGCCACATTGTTCTTACCATGCGAAGCGCGAAGCTTCAACGCCACAAAGAAAAGGGGGAATGGGCAATGGGAAAAAGGAACAGAATGAGTTGCAGCTCAGGTGGAGTTGAAAGTTTCCGTTGGTTACCTATGGGCCATCCACGATAACTGCTTTTCCGTCGCGTATTTCAAAGTAGCCCGCCGCATGCGGCGCATTCACCGTTACAAACCAATACCGATAACGTTCTCCTGGACCGAGAACAGGGGGCGGGCCACTCTTGGGTTTGATTTGTTTGTATCCTCTGGGAAGAACGCCATAGGTTATGGAATGTAGCTCTTCAACACGTGCTGCGGACTGTTCTCCGTCTCGCTCCGGTGCGATCTCCCAGAGCGCATATCTGTCATCGAATGGATCCGATTTAGCTATCAGCTCTTGCTCTGGCGAGTAGACTATTACCTCAGCGAGTCTTCCGCTCCCCTTGAGAATAAAAGTCGGCGGGCTACCCTCGATTGTGACGACTGTTCTGCGCTCACAACCCGTTATGACAGCCAAGAGTAACAATCCCAATGCTATCTTCGCCATCGCTCTACCGCTCTTTTGCGATTTTTGATTCCCGGCGCCACGACGAAAGCGAGCCACCTGTGCCGCCGCGCCTTTCAGCCACCATCTCGGCCAGAATCGCCAGCGCCACTTCTTCAGGTGTGACCGCGCCGATGTCCAAACCGACCGGAGCGTGCACCTTCAGCAACTTCTCTGAATCAGCACCCGCTGCTCCCAACCGATCGAGGACTATATTCGTCCGCCGCTTACTCCCGATTAATCCAATGTAGTCCGCCTCAGTAGTGATCACCGCGCGAAGGCATTCCTCGTCCTCATTGTGACCGCGCGTCACTATTGCCACGGAAACGCCACGGCCGTTCCCAATCGCCTGACGCACCGCATCACTCCAGTTCGTGGCGGCCATCAACTCAATGCGGTCGTCGGAAAAAAGACTGCGTGCGACAAACTCGACACGGTCATCAATCAAAGTGGCTTGGTAGCCGGTAAGACTTGCGAGACGAGCGAGCGCGGCGCCTACGTGGCCGGCACCGCAAATAACCAGGCGCGGTTCTGTCTCGAGTCGCTCGAACAAAACACTCGCTGCGGCCCACTCAGTGAGCTCGGGAGCAAAGTCGCGGACCTGAAACAAATGAGCATCGTCTCGTGCTGACAGGAATTCAGTCGCCCGTTGCGCAACAGCTCTATCGAGGGCCACATCGCCGAAGCTTCCCACCGCCGGTCCCAATTCCGGAATCAGCATCTTGGCGCCGACATTTTTGGGAGCAGTGGTTAGGGTAACGAGCGCTGCGGTCGAACCCTCGTCCAGCACTTGCTCGATCGCCTTGAGGAGAAGCGCGGTTGACGGTTCGTTGGGATCCGGCATTCGGATGGTTAAGGAAGTCTACTTAGCAGATGTTGCGGGCGGCGCAGGTGTCCCAGGATTCTTAGCGAGGCCAACTGCGGCGGCAGCGCGGCGGAGTAGCCACAATGGCCCAACCAGGAGGTAAACCGGGTTATTGAAAAACGCCGGTTGATTGCCTTCTATCGCGTGCCCCACAAACTGCAAAATCCAGCCTACGACGAACAGTGCCAATGCCCAACGCCAACTGAAGAAAAACAGCGGCAGAGAGACCACAATCATCGGAATCCCGACGCTGTGGCAGAGTCTGTTCAGCGGATGCCTGTGCTTGGCTTTGTAAT
>JAMQPI010000604.1 GCA_023717565.1 Pyrinomonadaceae bacterium
GTGGGTCATGGTCTCCTGATCACTAACGCCGAGTGGAATCGCACCCCATGACCCACCGCTACCGCATTGTGGTACTGACCTCATGACACGCGGCTTGCGTGAGTCGCTATTCAGATGACGAATGACAAATATTGACAAATGAATGACCAATGACAAATGAGAAATGAGAATAGAAAGAGAAATGAGAATGAGAAATGGAAAATGGAAAATGTATCCCTCTTGAGTCTCTGTAACGTGCAATGAAAATCACCGACATAAGGCCAACCACGGTAACGGTCCCTCTGGAGGCGCCGCTCAGACATGCGAACGGATGCCACTGGGGAAGGTTCGTTCGCACCATCATCGAAGTCGAGACTGATGAGGGTTTGATCGGGCTCGGTGAAATGGGCGGCGGTGGCGAGTCGGCCGAAGCGGCATTCCGCGCCATGAAGAAGTATCTTGTCGGTCACGATCCAACCCGGCTCGAAGAGTTACGCTTTCTCATTGCCAACCCCACTGCCTCGCTCTACAACAATCGCACACAGATTCTCGCCGCGCTTGAGTTTGCGTGTCTCGACATCCTGGGGCAGAAATGGGGCGTGCCTATCTCAGAGATTCTGGGAGGCCGCTTGCGCGACCGAGTGCCATTCGCTTCGTATCTGTTTTTCCGTTATCCACACCCGGAGACCGGCGCGGGCGAGGTTAGAACGGCTGAGCAACTCGTGGCCCATGCAAAGGAACTGAAGGAACGCTACGGCTTCACTTCGCACAAGTTGAAGGGTGGAGTCTTTCCGCCGGAATACGAGCTTGAGTGTTACCGGGCGCTGGCCTCCGCTCTCAACGGAGATCGCTTTCGGTTTGACCCGAATGGAGTCTGGTCAACTGAGACGGCGATTTGGTTTGGCCTGCAGATCGAGGATATTCGTAACGACTACCTCGAAGATCCGGTGTTTGGAATGGCGGGGATGCGCCGAGTGCGAGAGAAGGTCCTCATGCCGCTGGCAACTAACACGGTGGTCGTCAACTTCGAGCAACTGGCAGCCAACGTGCTGGACACCGCTGTAGATGTGATTCTGCTCGACACTACTTTTTGGGGAGGCATTCGCCCCTGTGTCAAGGCAGCTGGCGTATGCGACACGTTTCAACTGGGTGTCGCCGTTCATTCGTCCGGTGAACTAGGCATTCAGCTTGCCACCATGCTCCACCTCGGCGCAGTGATTCCGAATCTTTCGTTTGCCGCGGACGCGCACTATCATCACCTCGCTGACGACATCATCGCGGGTGGCAAATTTCAATATGAGAACGGGTTCATTGCGGTGCCGAAGGGTCCGGGCCTGGGTGTGAAACTCGATTACGATAAGCTCTCAGGTTATCAGGAGCTCCACAAGCGGTTGGGTCCATATCCTTACGATCAGGATCCTTTGAGGCCGGGCTGGACGCCCACAATCCCGAATGATCGCTGGGCTGATCCGCGCGATGGGCGTCGGCCAACAAACGTTCTTCTTTAGCTTGCCGTCCGCGAGATAGGGGATGACTATTATGGAAAAACTAGTCGAACGAGGCGCGTTGCCAGATGTCGCCCAACTAAGAAGGGAAGTGGCGGAGGTCGTGAAAACGACGCCGGTTATTGATATTCATACCCACCTCCTCGCCCCCGAATTCGGTGAGATGAGTTTGTTTGGTATAGACGAGTTGCTGACTTATCACTATTTGATTGTCGAGACCCTCCGCTCCCGGAACATCACAGCCGAGCAATTCTGGGATATGAATATGTCTGAACAGGCGGATCTGGTATGGAAGACTCTGTTCGTTGAAAACACGCCATTGTCCGAAGCCACGCGCGGCGTCGTTACGGTGCTTAGTGCTCTGGGTCTCGATACAGGTGCTCCCGATCTCTCAGAGGCCCGAGCGTTTTTTCGATCCAGGAGTCTGGCGGAGCATGTCAACGTGGTCCTGGATCTGGCGTGTGTAAGCGATGTCGTGATGACCAACGATCCGTTTAGTACTCAGGAGGTCAAGGTTTGGGAAACCTGTACAGATATCGACAAGCGGTTTCATGCCACGCTTCGTATGGATCGACTGGTTAACGACTGGGAGCATACCGTGCCCAGACTGAATCAGCTGGGCTACCAGGTTGAGGCCCGCGGGTCTGCGAAATCAGCAGCCGAGGTGCGTCGTTTTCTGGGCAAGTGGATCGCGACCATGAGGCCTGTTTGCATGGCGGTGTCGCTGCCTGCTGAATTCAAGTTCCCGGACAACGACTCGCGGGATTGGGTACTCCGTGAGGTTGCTTTGCCAGCTGCTCAGGAGCACGGACTCGCGCTGGCGGTGATGGTGGGAGTGCGCCGTGGCGTTAATCCCGCATTGCGAGTCGCCGGAGACGGGGCCGGGCGCGCCGATGTCACGTCACTCGAGCGGATGTGTGCCGAGTACCCCGATGTCCGTTTCCTGGCGACGTTTCTCTCGCGCGAAAATCAGCATGAACTGTGCGTCGCGGCGCGGAAGTTTAGCAACCTGATGCCGTTCGGGTGCTGGTGGTTTCTCAACAATCCTTCAATCATCACTGAGATCACTCGCGAGCGTCTGGAACTACTGGGGACTAGCTTCATTCCGCAACACTCGGATGCTCGCATCCTGGAACAGCTCATCTACAAATGGGGCCACTCACGCGACGTCATTGCCGAAACTCTGTGCGAGAGCTACGAACGACTGCTGCAAAGCGGACGTGCCGTAACCCGGCAGGAGATTGAGCGCGATGTTACGCGAATGCTGCGAGGCAATTTCCTCGAGTGGATTGGCGGCCTTCCTACGCGCCCGTCGACGGGACCAGCAGCACTGACGGCGGAGAAGGTGCGGCAACCTGAGGAACCGGACGTGGTGACGACCTATTGAGGGATGTACGTTTTCTGGTTTAGCCGCTTGGCCTGACGAAGATTCGATGGCGGCCGCGGGCTTGTTCCAGGTTTCCTAACTCCGTAGTTAAACATGCGCCTGCGACGCACCACCGAACATGAAAATCTGGTTGTCGGGAATTGTACAGATGATCTACCATTCGTCCGACGATCAACCTGCGTTGAGCCTCGGCAGCCACTGGGTTGATCAGCTGACAGCCCCATCGCCTAACTCTCCGGACTTTCGGTTACCGTCGTAGTGTGCCTTTGCCAACACATTATTTTCAGAGCAGGAGT
>JAMQPI010000605.1 GCA_023717565.1 Pyrinomonadaceae bacterium
TGGATCTCCGCTATCGACCAGCCATGTTGCAGGGCATAAGTAATGTAGGAAAACCGCTGGGAGTTGGGACGAGCCAGCTTGCGTTGCAACTCATCGTCAGACACGTCCTCAAGGCGCAAGGGCTTCACGGCCTCCAGCGACCGCAGTCCCTTGAACAACGCCTCCTTGAATGTCCGGCCAATGGCCATCACTTCACCAACCGACTTCATTTGCGTGCCGAGCACGTCTTCCGCCTCGCGAAACTTCTCAAACTCCCATTTCGGAATCTTGGCTACCACGTAGTCGATCGTCGGTTCGAACGAGGCCGGTGTCTTTTTTGTGATGTCGTTGGGAATCTCATCGAGCGTATAACCAACGGCAAGTTTGGCGGCTATCTTGGCGATCGGGAAACCGGTGGCTTTGGAAGCTAGTGCCGAAGAACGCGACACGCGCGGGTTCATCTCAATTATTCGGATGTCGCCGTTTTCCGGGTTGACGGCAAATTGAATGTTCGATCCGCCAGTTTCCACGCCGACTTTGCGAATCACGGTGATCGCCATGTCTCGCAGCTTCTGATATTCGACGTCGGTGAGCGTTTGGGCCGGCGCCACGGTGATTGAGTCTCCGGTATGCACGCCCATAGGATCGAAGTTTTCGATTGAACAGATGATTACCACGTTATCTGCCAGGTCACGCATTACCTCGAGCTCAAACTCTTTCCAACCCAGAATCGACTCCTCGATCAAGACTTCGTGCATCGGCGAAGCAGCCAGGCCGGTGCGCACGATCTCTTCAAACTCTTCGGGGTTATAAGCAGTGCCGCCGCCGCTTCCCCCCATGGTGAAAGAGGGTCGAATGATTGCCGGGTATCCAGTAGTAGTAACGATCCCCTGAGCATCGGCCCAGGAACGGGCGAAACCACCCTGCGGCATGGGCAACCCGGCTTCTTCCATCGCCTGTTTGAATAGTCGTCGATCTTCGGCGATCTTGACCGCCTCGCGTTTCGCACCAATCATCTCGACGCCGAATTCATCAAGCACTCCGGCATCTGAAAGGGCGATGGCGAGATTCAACGCAGTTTGCCCGCCTACCGTGGGCAACAGCGCATCCGGTCTCTCACGCCGGATAATCTCGGCGACTGTTTCAACTGTTAGTGGTTCGATGTAAGTGACGTCGGCGGTCTCGGGATCGGTCATGATCGTTGCCGGATTGGAGTTGACCAGCACGACCTGGTATCCCTCCTGGCGGAGAGCTTTGCAAGCCTGGGTGCCTGAATAATCAAACTCACAAGCCTGACCGATAACGATTGGACCTGACCCGATGACTAGTATTTTGTGAAGATCAGTGCGTTTGGGCATCTAAACGGTTTCATCTTGCATGATTTATTCTGTCAATTCTCTTTCGTGTTGTTTCGTGTGATTTCGTGGATCGCTCTGTTCTGTCGGCCGAGCAAACGATCCACGAAATCACACGAACAGACACTAAACACGATTCGGGAAAATGGCCAAAGTCCAACTGAACTTTAGCGCCGCTCCTTGCTCTTGCGATAGTCTTCGCCTTCAATAACCACCGCATTGCACATCTCGTAAAGACGACTCCGCAGACGGGTCCCGATGCGCTCTTCCAGCGTCGTCATTTCCTGAATGCGTTCAGAAGATCCTTTCTTGCTAAAGGTGCGGCTGGCAGTCTCAGGCTCCGACGTCTTCTCGATGCGAGGCACGTCCAGGTAGTTTGTAGTAAAGATAGTGAGCTTCTTGTCGTTGTACCGTTTGTTAATGATTTGGTACATCGTGTCGCGGACCCAGTCCGTGGGAATGGTGGAGCCCAGTTCGTCAAGCACCAGGACTTCCGCCTGGTAAACCGGCGCTAGCACTCGCAACTCAGACGTTTTGGATATTGGATTGTACGAATCCTGAATCTGTTTGAGCAGAGAACCAAACTCGCAGAATAGACAGGAAACACCCTTCGCAATCAGCCCCTGCAGAATCGCCACCGCGAGATGTGTCTTCCCGACTCCAACCGAGCCAGTTAAAAGCAGCCCCCTTTCCACTGCCGGGTAATCGTTCACCAGGGTTTTGGC
This sequence comes from Pyrinomonadaceae bacterium, assembly GCA_023717565.1. Classification (GTDB taxonomy): domain Bacteria; phylum Acidobacteriota; class Blastocatellia; order Pyrinomonadales; family Pyrinomonadaceae; genus PSRF01. The sequence continues at coordinate 2,060 of JAMQPI010000605.1, forward strand.
CTTCATCAGAGCCCAATGAAGTGACGATGAACCCTCAGGCACACGGTAATTATCAAAGGTGCAGGCCGCATGACGTCGCGGAATTCGCGCCGCCTGCAGCAACCGATCACCGTTCCGTGGCTGGCAATCGTCGCATATCTTTGCGCCCTTACCGGGAACAATTTTTACTCCCGTGCCGAAGCAACCGCCGCACACTTCCGGAGCGTGACCTTCGTCGAAGTTGCTGACCGTAGGGCTAAGTTGTTTGCTGGAATTTTCAGAAGGCATTAACGATCGCGGATCCAAACTGCGAAACTACGACTTCGATTCTTGTTCGGGTCGGATTATAACATCGGCAGAGGGGAACGCAACGAAGGCACTTTCGCGGGTCTGTTAAATGTCTCCAAACTCTCTGTATGGTATATTTTGAGGCAATCTCTCCTCTTTTCAGAAACTAGACGAGGCGACTTTCGCTCTTCGTAACTGGAGGTCTCGATTTCAACTACGATGTCTTTGTTACATTCAGTGCTAACGAAACTTGGCATCCGCCGGATTAGTAGTGACCGCCATCCTATCCGAGTTTTTCTTCTTGACGACGATCAACGCAGGCACAAGTGGTTCGCTGAGCGGTTTAAGGGCGACTACATCGACATGGCGCAGAACGTGACGCAGGCACAGCAACTCTTGGGCGAGAACTCGTACGACGCAATCTTCCTGGATCATGACCTGCATCCCGAGCATTACAACTCTTTCGACCGGGATGATGAACGTACGGGCTATGCTATCGCGTCCTGGCTGGCGGCAAACCCGGATCTGCAACGTGCCTCGACCATCCTCGTCCACACGAGGAATGCCGACGGTGCCATGCGTATGGTGGAAGAAATGCGCCGTTCTGGTCGCAGCGCCGAGTATGTTCCCTTCCCGTTCCTGGCGGAAAGAATCAGGCACTACTGGAAACGGTAGGAAACCTAACCGGATAGGGGAAAGGGAAGACCGGAGCATTTTCCATTTTCCATTTTCCATTTTCCATTTCTCATTTGCCATCGAAAAGACAAACGGACTCAAGGTCAACAGTACGCAAGTCCGTTTGCTCTCGCTCAATTGTTCGGCGATGGCAAATGAGAAATGACAAATGGAAAATGGAAAATGACCCGGTCTTATCCCCCCTTTTTACCCAGTTCCCCTTTGACCCTATTTCCCTTTTACCCCGGATTCTGTTCGCCCTCACCGACTGGTTCTGCGCTCGTTCTTATGTTGGCTACATTCCCCGCGCGCACCTCAAACTCCACGTATACAGGCTTTTCATTTCGCAGTAGGTCGAGAACCTGTGGGTAATCTTCTGCCAGGTAGTGGCATGAGATGTAGCCGGACGCTCTCTGGGTATCAGCGACAGGCATCGTTGTCGTGTTGTGATGAAAGTAAGCGGCGCCAATGAGGCCGTCACTATCATTCCGCAAACCAATTATGGCTCGGTAGGGATAGCTTGCAGCATTCTTACCTCCGGCATAATAAGCCACGTCGTATTTCTTTATCTCTATCATTGCCATGCCAACTCTCCTTTGAACGCATTAGTGCGGGTCGCAAGCTTGCTCAGTGAATGCTCTTTGGTGACTGCCGTTACCAAACTATCAGCACGGCCCAGGAAACGTGGAAACTGCTTAAATTAGTACAGGATCAGATTTGGAACCGCGGAGTTTGAGACTACTCGTAACCAATTGCCTCAACCACGCGCAGTCGCATCGCTCTCTGGGCGGTCCACCAGGCAGCCGCGATGGCCACCAACAGTACGACCGGCAACGTCACGAGCACGACCGTCAACGGGAATTCGAAACGAAGGCTGAAGCCCGCGATAAGACGGGCGGCAGTCCGAACCAGGAAGTAAGCATTGAACAGACCAGCGATGACCCCGGTCGCGAAGCCAACGACCGAGATGGCCACTGCCTCAAGGATGATGATTTTACGTACCTGGCTGCGCAGACCGCCGAGGGCGCGCAGGATACCCAGTTCGCGTTGCCGCTCTGATACCGAAACCACCAGCATGTTGACCAGCCCCATAGTTGCTACAAAGATAGCAATCAGCATCTCCAGATAAGTGAGCGTGAAGAACTGATCGGTCGTACGCGAGCTCCACGCTTTTAACTCTTCATTCGTATAGATAAAAGCCCGCTGCTCACCCGCCATCGCGCGGTTTATTTCTCCTTTGAACCAGACCCGATCGACGCCGGGATCAAGGTTGAGCAGGATAAGGTCTACTGAGTTATCTCCCCAAAACTGCTTGTACAGACTCCGATCCATGAATACCGAACCCTTTTCCACATAGTAAAACTCCACGACGCCGACCACCGGCCGGGTAAGAGGCCCTTTAGGCGTTTCCAACCTGAGTTGATCACCTACGTGCATTCCGGTTCGAAAGGACTGATTCTGCGAGATTAAAAAGCCTTCGCCCTTCATCGTCTGTTGTTGTGCGCTGCGTGCGTCACCTTCGTCGAGCAAACCCGGCGAGTTCGAGAACCATAAGCCCATGTCGCGGGCGATGACCATGATCTCATCATTTCCGTGAGCCACAGCCGTGAGCCGCATACCGTCGGTGTCTTTCACGCCTGGCAAGGAGCCGACCCGACGTTCCTGATCTTCACTAAAATGATAGGTGCGCGATCGTATTTGATCTGAGGTGGCAATCGTGAGGTCCGCATTGATGCATCGATCAAGCATTCGATCGAGGGAGTTTTTGTGGCTATGAATGAAAGCGCCAACCGAAAAGACAAACGACAACCCAAGCATTAACGAGCCTACCGTTGCCGAGGTACGTCGCGGCATTCTCACAACGGCGTCCATGGCCATCTGGCCCTCTGCCCCGAACTGCCAGCTCATTAGTGGGCGCAGGATGCGCGTTCCCCAGACCACAAACTTTGGTAACAAAAGAATCATGCCAAACTGGACCATGAGCGAGAAAGTGAAATGGACCATCAAGCCGACACCGGGCGGTGAAAACACCGAGAGTGCCAGGCCCACGACGATGAAGGAGAGTCCGAGGATGAAGCGAGACCAGCCCAGCACCCCTTCACTCTGTTGAACCTCAATGTTGCGTAACGCCTGAATGGGGCTGAGGCGAGAAGCCGCGCGTGCCGGCAGCCAGGCAGCGAACAGGGAGCAGGCAACGCCAATCGCGAAAGCGATAACCGCAAAGTCCCAACGAAACGCAGGGGCTTGGGGCGTGGAAGCCAGACCGTACACTGAAGCCGAGACGTTGCTCATGATTTTGGTAGCGCCACCGGCAAGGACGAAGCCGAGCCCGACACCCAGCGCTGAACCAACCAGCCCCAGCACTCCTGCCTCCACCAGGAACATCTTCTGCACACGATGTCCTTCGACTCCAATGGATCGCAGAACTCCGATTTCTTTCCAGCGTTGATTCACACTTACGCTCAGCGAATTGAAAATGATAAAGACGCCGACGGTCAAGGCCAGCAGGCTCATGATTAGCAGACTTAAATGCATCGCCGAGACCGCCTTTTCGAGGCTTTCACCGCGACGATCAGGCTTGGCAACCTCAAAGCCCGCGGGAAGACGTGCTCGCAAGCTCTGCTGGACCTCTCCTACATTCGCGGCTGGGTCGGTCATGATGTCAATGCGGTCTAACTTGCCAACTCGATCGAAGGCCGCTTGCGCCGCATGAATGTCCATCAAGGCGATATTGCCGCCGAATACAACGCTTGCTCCAGTAGTTCTAAAGAAACCGCGCACAGTGAAATCCTGGCGGCCACGCGGTGTGTAAATAGGAATGCGGTCGCCGTCCTTGAGTCCATAATGATCGGCAAAAGGGCGAGAGAGGGCTATTGAGTCTGGACGCTCAGTAAACGCGAGCGGATTGCTGATTTCAAGACTCGACTGATCAAACTCGCCTTCGTACAACTTCAAATCGCTCCCGGTATCCATGCCCATGACCAGCAGGTTTGGCCCGTCCGGCAAAGCGGTCTCAACCACCTTTTCAATAACCGGCTCGGCCAGATGCACACCGGAAGTTTGGCGTACTGAGGCCAGGACTTCCTGAGGAAGACTCGCTTCACCGGCGGAAACCTGGAGGGTGGCGTGTCCCGCCAGCTTCTCTACGGTGGTGGCCAGCGAACTGATCAGCGTGGTGTTAGCGGTGCGCACCGCAAAAAACACTGCGACACCGAGGGCAATGCCCGCGAGGGTGAGAAAGAGGCGGAGCTTGTGCTGGCCCCATTGTCGGAAGGTCACGAATGCTAACGCTGTCATCATAACGATTCCGTCAATACGCTCTCAATCGTTGATGGATGGGCGCTATCTTCAGCCACGCGCCCGTCGCGTAAGATCAACATACGTTCGCAACTCTCTGCCGTAAGTCGATCATGTGTGACCAGTAGGATCGTGTTGTTGAGTTCGCGGTGAAGCTCATTAAGCAGTTGCAACACTCCCTCACCACTGGCCGAGTCAAGATTTCCGGTCGGCTCATCAGCCAACAAGACCGGCGGATCGAAAATCAACGCTCGCGCGATCGCCACCCGTTGGCATTCTCCACCTGACATTTCGTCAGGACGATGGGTCGCTTGCCGGTGTAGGCCCACGCGTTCGAGCATTTCCCGAGCGCGCCTTTCGGCTTCGCGGCGTGATCTATTCCGCAGGCGCAAAGGCAGCGAAACATTTTCAAGAGCCGATAGTGTTGGCAGCAGATTGAACGACTGAAAGATCATGCCGACTTTCTCGCGGCGCAGACGCGTACGCAGGTCGTCGCTCAACTGTGAGATGTCTGTGCCTTCGATAAAGACGCGACCTGACGTCGGAACGTCGAGACCGCAAATCAAATTCAGCATCGTTGACTTGCCAGCCCCCGACGGACCCATGATGGCCACGCGTTCTCCACGCCCGATTTCCAGATCGATGTGATTGAGCGCATAAAACGTCTGACCGTCTGTGTAGGCCTTGGCCAGCTTTTCTAGTCGCACCACGCTGTTTGATTCAGTCATTTTCCGTTCGTCCACGCTTTTCTCATCGGGCCATCAACCCCTCGGACAAGTCCTAATCGAAATCTCGTTTCCTTAGCCTCCGCGTCCTCTGCGTCTCGGAGGTGAATTGCAACAAGATATTAGCAGTAGAGACGCCGGCGCGCTCAGATCGCGCAGAGAATGGAAACAGGCTACTGTCAATTACTTCCGCTGAGATATTTGTTTCAAACGATCTCGCAAGAAGATTGACTCATCAACTTTTTCAGGGAATTCCAGGTCCAGACCTTCAATCGTGATCTTCGTTTGCCGTAGAAGGTTGTCAATTTCCGTAAGCCAAATGACATCGCGTCCGGCAACATTGTTATACTTAGCTACTTTAAAGCTTCTCACTTCCTCGCCCGCGGAGTTGAACAAGTGCATTTCTGCCGGCAGGTAGTTGTCAGCGCGAAAGAGAGTTATTGACCGCGCGATGATGGAATCACCCAACGGCTGAAGATTGCCTTCAACTTCGTAAACCTTGACGCCGTTTAGCTGTTTCTCACTCAGCAACTGATAATCGTATTTGTCCCACTCGCCCAAAAGCTCCTGCGCGGTCAAGCCTCCGAAGAACGTCTTGTTAGTTCCAGTTTCACGAAACTGGTCGGTTGACGAGACGTAAGTGACGTTGATCGCGGGCTGTCCTTTTCGTTCGACGGTCAAGGCGGCGAGGTCGCT
>JAMQPI010000664.1 GCA_023717565.1 Pyrinomonadaceae bacterium
TCGTGTACGTCGCGCCACCATTGTTAGCAAAACCTCCGAACAAGGGATCGACGTTAAGCAGATCGCCAACAAATCCGCTCCCACCGTTTGAGTCACCTATCAAATTGTTTCCCTGCGAGTTGATAGCTCCGCCCACATCCGAAATTGACGTCCCGGAAACGATATTCCGGGCCACAATTGAATTCTTGAGATTGACTATGGAGCCGGGTTCGATTCTTAAGCCTCCGACATCTTCAGACTCCCCATCGGTATTGCTGTTTCCCGTGATTGTGGAATTTAGAATTGTTGCCGTGCCGTTGTTATCGACCGAAACGCCTCCGCCCAGCGGAGCCTCGTTTCCGATCACCAGAGAATTGGTCATAAACAACGACCCGCCGCGATTTGAAACGCCTCCGCCTTCAACGAAAGAGACGTTATTGGCAATCGTGGAGTAGTTGATTCTGACTATGGCGCCGGGTTCAGCAAACACGCCACCTGCGCTTTCAGCTACATTCCCGTCAATCAAACACCGATCCAGCGTGAGATCGCCTCCTGACTGAATCACCACACCACCGCCAGCGCCCGAAGAAAAGCCGCGTGAAATACGCAGGTCTGAAATCACGACCGTGGCAGACACAATGAAGACGCGAGATTCTGGAGGCACATCTCTACCCTCAATACGGAGGACATGTGCGCCGGGCCCATTGATAGTTAGGTTCTTGTCGATGAGAATCGGAGTTAATAACCGGATGAAACCTTTTACGTCGAATTGGAAGACAATAGTGTCCCCGTCTGCAGCATCGATTACCGCTTGCCGCAAAGTGCCTACGCCGCTGTTGGTTTTACTCGTAACGATGTGGGTCGCAGCCTGGGTTGTCATCGTAGCCAGGGGGAACATCAAGAATAGTGTGGCAATGGCCAAGTAGCATTTTTTGTTCATCGTCTTTCCTTCTCTCATTAAGTTAGGGTTGGTAATCCATTTAAGGCGTTGACCAGAGTGTCTCGGCACTTGAGGCGAAAACGCATACGACTGTTTTTAGAAACTCCTGCTCTATCTATTTACGCGCAAGCGGTGTAAAAATTGGCGCAGGTGAGGAATTCCGAAGGGATTGAGCGATAGCCAGGGCTCAACGACAAACTAAAGTCTATCGGACATCAGAAATAGATTATGGAAACTTCGTCAGACGAGGTAACGCGTTTGCTCCGCGATTGGGGCAACGGCAATCAGCAGGCACTCGAGAAACTGGTGCCGTTGATCTATAGCGAATTGCGTCAGATAGCGCATAAGTGTCTCTACCGTGAGCGGCCGGGTCACACATTACAAACCACGGCATTAGTCCACGAAGCCTATCTAAAGCTCATCGATCAGAGAGACGCACGCTGGCAGAATCGGGCACACTTCTTCGCGATTGCTTCGCAGGCCATGCGCCGAATTCTTATCGATAACGCTCGTCGGCACACCGCTGTCAAAAGAGGCGGCCCCGCAGAGAACCTACCTCTGGAAGAAGCCGCCACTATCTCGCTCGAGCCCGATCCCATCCTGCTTCCCCTTGATGAAGCTCTGACAAAATTGGCCGAGATCGATCCTCAACAGAGCCGGATTGTTGAGCTGCGCTTCTTTGGTGGATTGACTATTGAAGAAACCGCTGAAGTGATGAGCAGTTCGATAGATACCGTCAAACGGGAGTGGGCCATGGCTCGAGCGTGGCTGCGCCAGACGATGAGCGACGACGCGTCTGGTCGGGCTTAGATCTCTCGAGCCCTTAAGAAAACCGCGCTACTAATTCGCTAACTTGCGCGTTTATTAATAGAGACAAATGCGTAGGCGGGAGGGACTCGCGGGTTTCGGTTCGCGGACTAGCTCGTTTCAGACTCGATATCTCCTGCGCGACTTGTGATGAGCACTGAGAACTGGCTACAGCTAAAGACCCTATTCCACGCAGCACTCGATCTGACGCCGGCGGAACGCGCGTCGTTCGTCGAGAACGCATGCAAGGACAACGAAGGGCTACGTTCTCAACTTGAGAAACTACTCGCTTCGCACGATGAGACCGGAGCCTTTCTCATTTCTCCGGCGGTCTTAGTCGCGACCAACTCCGACAACCCGCAGTTTAATGGTAACGAGTCAGTAGACCTGGCCGGACAACGCATCGGTCCTTACGAGATCATTCGCGAAATCGGCCACGGTGGGATGGGAACGGTCTATCTCGCAGTCCGCGCCGACGACCAATACCGCAAGCAAGTGGCTATCAAACTCATCAACCGCGGGATGGACACCGATCTGATCCTGCGGCGCTTCATGATGGAGCGGCAGATCCTCGCGAATCTTGAACACCCCAACATCGCCCATCTGCTCGAAGGAGGTTCAACCGCGGAGGGGCTGCCTTATTTCGTGATGGAGTACGTCGATGGCGAAGCGATCACCAGCTACTGCGATGCCAGGGAGTTCAACATCAGTCAGCGCCTGGAGTTGTTTCGCGAGGTCTGCGCGGCTTTGCAGTACGCACATCAGAACCTTGTCGTTCACCGTGACATTAAGCCCAGCAATATTCTGGTGACCGAAGAAGGTGTGCCCAAGTTGCTCGACTTTGGCATCGCCAAACTACTAACTCCGGATTGGGCCGCTGATACGAGTGAAGCGACCGCCAGCATGGTTCGGCTAATGACTCCCAGGTACGCCAGTCCGGAGCAGTTGCGCGGGTTATCAATTACAACCACCAGCGACGTCTATAGTCTGGGACTTGTTTTGTATGAGTTGCTTAGCGGGCATCACCCCTATCGCGCGTCGAGCGGCCATCCGGAAGAAATCGCAGAAATGATTTTGCGTCAAGAGCCGGAAAAACCGAGCACGGCCGCCAGCAGACCACGGGCCGACGATGCTAACGAAACAGCTGTTCAGCATTCAGCGACTGACAACGCAGCCAGGGCTAAAGCAAATCCGCAATCCGAAATCCGAAATCCGAAATTCCTTCGAGGCGATCTCGATAACATTGTGCTCAAGGCGCTACGCAAAGAGCCGGATCGTCGATATGCATCGGTGCACGAGTTTTCCGAAGACATTCGCCGCCACTTGGAGGGACTGCCCGTCACCGCAAGTCCCGACACCTTTGGTTACCGCGCCGCAAAATTTATCAGCCGAAACAAGGTAGGAGCCGTGGCCGCTGCGGTTGTGGTCGCCACGCTGTTAACGGCAACCGTCATTACAGCCTGGCAGGCCCGAGTGGCCCGTCGCGAACGCGTCAGAGCTGAGCAAAGATTCAACGATGTTCGCAAGCTGGCCAACTCGGTTGTTTTTGGACTTCACGACTCGATTCAAAACCTGCCGGGCTCAACACCGGCTCGAGAACTGCTGGTAACCAGCGCTCTTGAGTATCTCGATAAACTCGCCGCCGAAGCCGGGCAGGACCCTTCATTGCAACTCGAATTAGCAGCCGCGTACGACAAGATCGGCGATATTCAAGGGGGGAAGAACACCAATCATCTCGGCCAGCGTCAAAAAGCCAAGGAGAGCTACGGCAAGGCGTTAAAGATTAGAGAGGAGTTGCTGAGTGCAGAACCGGCCAACGTAAGTGTCCGTCGCCAGCTGTCCGGCAGTTACACGAAACAAGGAGACATGCGGTTTCTTGAGGTCGATCTGGACGGGTCGCTTGAAGCATACCGCCAGGCTCTGGCACTGAATCAGCGGCTGGCAGAGGAATTGCCGGATGACTTTGAGATTCGTTTCGAGCTGGCCATGGGTTACTCGAACGTTGGGCATCTGCTTGCGGTAAGCAAGGGTGACGACAAGGGCAGTCTGGAAAACTTGCAGAAGGCGGAAGTCCTCCTGGAGGAGTTGGTTTCCCATGACGCCAATAACACCAAGTTTCAGCAAGAACTCTCGGATGTTTATGACAGAAAAGCAGACGTCCTCTCGGTGCTAAACCCGAATTATGCGGAAGCACTTGTATTCAATCGCAAGTCGCTGGAAATATCCGAGATGCTCGTCAAGGTTGAACCATTCAACACGCGCTTCAGGCGCGGGGTGGCGGTAAGTCATTACCGGATAGGCGAGCTGTCGGAAAAGATGGGCGACCTGAAGACGGCCTTAGATAGTTCGAGGAAGGCGTTGGCCATCTTCACGGAGTTGTCAACGAAAGATCCCAAAAATGATGAATTTCGGCAGGTAGTGGCGACCTTCCAGGCGGTTGTCAGTGAGATCCTGATCAAAACCGGACGCGCCGCCGAATCGATCGAGCTGTTAAAGAAGTCTCTTCTGACTCTACAAGAATCCTTCGCGCACTCACCCACCGATGAGGTTGCCCATTTGCGCATCGGCGTTGTTCAGGCAGGGCTGGGGAAAGGCTATGTCGCGTTAGCGTCGAATGAGAAGTCCTCGGCGACAAAGAGTCTGGCTGATTGGCGCGCAGCTCGGTCGTGGTTTCAGAAGAGTCAGGAAATCCATAAGATTTTCTTCGATGCTGGAGACCTAGTCGGCGACGATGCCGCGAGGTACGAACTCGTAAACAATGGGATCAAAACGTGCGATGCAGCCATCGCCCGCCTGA
>JAMQPI010000679.1 GCA_023717565.1 Pyrinomonadaceae bacterium
AAAGACACGATCCACGAAATCACACGAAACTACACTAAGCAGGAACTCAAAGGAATAACAGCTTGAGCACTACTTTGGTGGGCTCAGGATCTTGATCAGGTCTGAGTCATCACCATAGTCAACGTTGCTTATTTTCCAGGCCTGTTTCCGTTTGACCATCCGAAACTCTATTTTCGTAAGTTGTCCGAAGTTCTTGAAACTCACGACTACGGTTGCGTGGTCGCTGGCCAGCACCGGCGGACCGATTTGAAACTGCGTGATCTCCATATCCTGAGCATTGTAGAGCGGGTCAAAGCCGAGATTCCCAACCTCACCTTCCGGGGTCTCGTGGATGTCTTTCCAAATCAGATCCGCGAGTTGCTTATCAAAGAACTTATACAGGTTCGCTTTGCCACGAGCTTCGAACAGGTGACCTCTACCGTTGTTGTGCACTCTATACAAATCGCGGACGACACCCGCGGGCGATCTCAACACTGCTGACGTTTGACCACGCACTGCGCTTGCGCTGACCAGCGCAAGAAGCGATAAGACCATCGCACCTGTCACAACTCTTCGAATTGATACCATCAAGAACTTCCTTCTGCTCGAAGCTTATTCCGGCGTGGTGGGTTCATGCTAATCATAATACGCTTGTTACTGATCTCGACGGGGAGTATATTGCGTCAAAAGTTATTCAGCAGTTCCTGGCTGTCTCTGGTCAAGGAAACGGCGAACAAGGTGGTAACGGTCAATGAGTAGTTTAGCAGTCTGAACTGCTCAAGTGGGTTGACTCATTCCCGCAGCATTGAGCGAGAGCAACTACCCAATCGCGTGGCGGCAAGTGTAAGAGTTCTGCCGCGACATCGAACTGACGTTTGTCTAACAACCGGCGGGTCCTCTGTGGGCCACCCGCGTCTGGTGCTAGTCAAGCCCAACCTTTAAAAGGAGGTATGACCATGAATAACGGGAGAGCCTTACTACTCGCGGCGCTCGTGGCGCTGCTCGCCGGCACGACCGCGTTGGGGCAGACCACCACGGCGACGCTGACTGGCGTGGTCAGAGATGCATCCGGATCTGTCGTCCCCGGGGCAAAAATCAGCGTTAAGAACGCTCAAACGGGGATTGTCCGCGACACTACAAACGACAGCGAGGGTCGTTACAGTTTTACGCATTTGGAGCCCGGACAGTATGAGTTCCGCGCTGAGCGCTCGGGATTCAAGACCGTAGTGCAAAGCAACCTGGTTCTGACCGTCGGCGGCGCCATTGTCCAGGATGTGACAGTGCAAGTCGGAGACGTGAACGAGACCGTTGAGGTCACTCAGGAGGAGCAACCACTTATTGAGCCCACCCGCGCGGAACTGAGCCGGGTGGTCAATCAGCGAATTATCGAATCGCTCCCCAACATCGGACGCAACTTTGTGGACTTCGCCAAACTTTCGAGCGGCGTAGCGCCAGGTCGCGAAAACGTCGGCGGCGGAGCGTTCAAGGAGCCTGACACTGGTGTTGGCTCGGCGGCGGCGCCGCGTTTGAGTTTCGGCGGGCAGTCCGAATTGAACACCATGATTTTGGTGGACGGCGTAGACAATATTCAGACCTTTACGGGGCTGCCGCGCGTGACTCCCTCGCAGGAAGCCGCGAAAGAGTTTCGCGTGTTGAACTCCACTTTCCTGGCTGAATACGGCCGCGCCCTGGGCGGGTTTGTAAATATCGTCACGAAGTCTGGCGGCAATCGCTACAATGGCTCGGCTTATTACTTTGGTATGAACGATGAGCTCAACGCGACGCCTGTCCTGACTGGGCCGAATCCGGTGTTGCGACAGAACCAGTACGGCGCGACCATAGGCGGTCCAATCATCAAGGAAAGGACTTTCTTCTTCGCCAACTACGAAGGACAACGTCGCGCCGAATCCAATAAGTTCTCATCGGTGATTCTCAACAACCTTGCGGCAATCAACGTCACCAAGACCTTCTTTGGCCTTACACCCGAAGTCAACGATCTGCTTCGTTCGAACGACTATGACGGTTTCCTGGTAAAACTTGATCACAAGCTCAATAGTAAAAACGATCTCTCGGTTCGCTTTAACCTCCTTGATTCGACCACTAACGGTTTTCTCGGCGGCGGCGGGCGCGCCTCCCCGGCCTCAACAACGGCGCGGAATAACAAGACTTTCGATCAATCGCTCGTGGCCAGCTTCACCACATTGCTGCGGGCCAACATAGTTAATGAAGCCCGCGTTCAGTGGGCGCGCCGGAGTTTTGATTTCGAGTCAGTGCTCAAAGAACCGGATCTGGAGGTATCCAATCTAATCATCACTGGCAAGAGTACGTCGGACGTCGACTACTACCGCGAAAGCCGCCTGCAGTTCGCGGACAGCCTTAGCTACATTTCGGGGCGACATGCCGTGAAAGTGGGAGTGGATATCAACAGCCTGCGCAACACTGCTAAGTGGGATCTTTTCTTCCCCGCGCGGGTGATCTTTGCGAACCTGGGTGGACCGGGAGTAGCGGGGCCCACGTTTCTGAACCAAACGCCGGTGGTCTTCTGGTTCCCGTTGGTGAACGGAACCACAACCCGACCGGCTCTGCCTATCCCCTTCACCCAGGACGTTCCGACTGAGATGGAGCCGCTTACCAGAACCAGCGTCGACCACAGTTCTTACGGGTTCTTTGCGCAGGACGAGTGGAAGGCAACGCAAAAGCTGACTCTGACGTTCGGGCTCCGTTATGACGTCGAAACATATCCGTCAATGTTCGTGCAGGAAAATGATCTAAACAATTTTCAGCCGCGCGTGGGTCTTGCCTATGCGTGGAATTCGCGCACCGTCGTGCGCGCCGGGTTCGGTATTTTCAATGACCGACTCTTCTCCAGCATCGGACAGTTGCTGGTTACTGGTGAATGGGGTAGTGCCGGAGACTTGCCCAATGCTCAGATCGTATTTCCCGGCGTGGCGCCAGTGCGAGGCAGATTCATTCAACCCACCATCGGCGGACCTGTCGCGTCTACTTCTACAGTCTGTCGTCCCGGAGGGCCGACGATTACCACGGTAAGTGCACCTCAGCTCGCCCTGTGTATCTTTACCACAACCGGAGCGGTGCCTAATGCGCCAGTGGTTGGCGGTATCGTCAACCCGGGCTTCAGGGATAACAAGGATGGGCGAATGCGCACTCCTTATTCCGAACAAGCCAGCGTCGAAGTTTCACGCGAGTTGGGCGGTGGGGTGGTGGTTTCCGCGGGCTACTTGTATGTGCACGGGCTCAAACTTGCGGCGCATACAGGCCTGCTCAATGGTGTGCAAACGGGGACGCTGCCGTCTGGCAAGCCCATCTTCAACCGGGCGCTCGGCGGGCGGCGATTCCTGGAACTAGGCGATTTCTACGTCAATGATGATATCGGATTTTCTATTCATCACGGCGGCACCTTACAGGTTCAGAAACGCTTCGCTCATGGGTTCAGTTTCCACGGCAGCTACACTTACTCCAAGACCATCAACAACTCCGAGTCGGTGGCCAACCTGGCCGATTTACCGGAAGGTCCGAATATCAGTTTTGAACGCGCGGTCTCGCGGCAAAGTGTGCCGCACCGGTTCACGCTGGCTTTTGTCAGTCAAATCCCGCGGAACGTTAGAGTTTTGCACGACTTCAAGTTTAGCTCGTTGTTTACCGCCCAGGGCGGCAGACGCTTCAACGTTTTCGCTGGCTCAGATGCAAACCTGGACGGCAACCCGCTTTCCGATCGTCCAGGCAGCTTGGGCCGAAACACGCTCAGAGGACCGAGCTTCTATAGTTTTGACATGCGTATTGCGCGCGAGGTCCACTTAAACGAGCGGGTCACGGCGGAATTCAGCGCGGACTTCTTCAACTTGTTCAATCGCACCAACATCACGGATCTCAATACAGTTTACGGAGGCATCAATCCGGCCGTGCCCCCGAATCCAGTCCTGGGATTTGGCACCCCACGCGACGCCTCGAATAAGTTTCAGTTTCAGTACGGCGTCAAGCTGCGGTTCTGAAGGAAAAGAAAAGTGCTGAGTGCTGAGTGCTGAGTTCAAGTAACTCGGCATTCGGTAGCCCAGCACTCAGTACTCAGTACTCAGCACTCAGCACTCATCGGGAGGAAGCACTAGTGTACCGAAGCGATGTTGTGGGCAGTCTGTTGCGCCCCGACTATCTGAAAGAAGCGCGTCAACGTCACGAATCCGGCGAACTCACGGCCGGGGAGTTTAAGCCGATAGAAGACAGGGCGGTTGACGAAGCCGTTGCCCTTCAGGAGCGAGCCGGCATCGATGTGATTACTGACGGCGAGTCGCGCCGCTATGCGTTCTATGGTCACCTCGTTGAGGCACTGGAAGGTTTCGATAAGTTGGGAGGCTGGGCCATTCCTTTCCGTGACGATCAGGGAGAGGAGTTGATTCTGCAACGGCCGGTAGTCGTGTCGCGTTTGCGCCGCAAGCGTCACTTGTGCGCGGAAGAATTTACTTACCTGCGCGCCCGCACGACGCGCCAGGCCAAGACGACACTAATCAGCGCGCAACAAGCCGCCGCTTACTACGACCGTGAAAAGTCGAGCGCCGCTTACGCCACAATTGATGCTTATCTGGCGGATCTTGTCGACATCCTGCGCGGTGAAGTCGAAGAGTTGATCCGTCTCGGCTGTACTTACATCCAGATTGATTCCCCGCAATATACGGCCCTGCTGGACCCGGAGCTGCGCGAAGGCTATCGCAAACGCGGCAACGATCCGGATCGGTTGCTCGATCTTTCGATCGAGATGGATAACGCCGTGCTCGGCAATCATAATTCGGGAATTACTTTCGGTCTGCACCTGTGCCGGGGAAACAACCAGAGCAAGTTCTATGCGCGCGGAGACTATGGCCCAATCACCAAAGTGTTCCGCAATACAAACTTCCAACGGTTCTTACTGGAATATGACGACGAACGCTCGGGCGGGTTCGAGCCACTGGGCCAGGTGCCGGAAGATCGCAGCGTTGTGTTAGGACTGGTTAGTTCGAAGAAAGCCTCGCTCGAGAGTAAGGAAGAGTTGAAACGTCGCATCAACGAGGCATCGGCTGTGATTCCGAAGGAACGACTGGCGTTGAGTCCGCAGTGCGGGTTTGCCTCGACTATCGAAGGGAATCTGCTGACGCAGGATGATCAGGAAGCGAAATTGCGGTTGGTGGCTGATACGGCGCGCGAGGTGTGGGGATAAGAGAACATGGCACAACTAGTCGAACCAGTCGCGGAAAAGACATCAGCACAACCAGAGGCTCAGGGCGAACCCACCCTGGGCTATGCGTGGTACGTTGTTATTGTGCTGATGATCTGTTGCACGCTCTCGTTCATCGATCGTCAGATACTTAGTCTATTGGTCGGGCCTATCAAGCAGGATCTGGGCATCAGCGACGCGAGAATTGGGCTGCTGCAAGGGCTGGCTTTCGCCGTCTTCTACACTCTACTGGGGCTGCCCTTGGGCCGGATTGCCGACCGCAGAAGCCGCCGCAATCTGATTGCTGTCGGTGTTTTCTTCTGGAGCCTAATGACCGCTGTGTGCAGTTTTGCCAGCAGCTTCTGGTCGCTGTTCTTAGCGCGAATGGGAGTTGGTGTTGGCGAGGCAACGCTGGGACCGGCGGCGTTCTCGCTGATCTCCGACTACTTTTCAAAAGAGCGATTGGGTAAAGCGCTCAGCGTGTACTCGGCCGGGATCTTTATCGGCGCTGGCATGGCGAACATTGTTGGTGGCACCGTGAGTCAGGCAGCGCTCAAAATGGCGCCCGTCAACGTTCCGATGCTGGGCACCATCGCGCCGTGGCGACTAACCTTCTTGATAGTGGGTATACCCGGCCTTCTAGTCGGGTTGCTGGTTTATTCCGTGCGCGAGCCACTGCGTAAGAACCTACTACGCCGCGCGGACGGACAGGTCTCAGAACTTGGTTTGCGAGAGGTGTTCGCACAGTTGATGCTGCGTTGGCGATCGGTAGTTGGCGTGTCATTGGGACTCTCCGCTCAGGCCATGTGCAACTATGCCCTGCAGGCATGGGGGCCGACATTCTTCATTCGCGTCTATGGCTGGAATCTCCGACAGACCGGCATAGTTCTGGGCGTCATGATTCTCACCGGCGGCTGTTTGGGAATGTATGTCGGGGGCACGCTCTGCGACCGTTGGCAGCGAAAGGGAATCAGCGAGGCGCCGCTGAAGGTCGGCGTGGTCGGTACCCTCAGCGCGGGATTGTTTTTTTGTTTGGCAATGACCATCCAGGAAGTGACTTGGACCGTGGCGCTGCTTGCCCCGGCGCTCTTCTTCCTGGCCATGCCCGTCGGGAGTTCCTATGCAGCCCTGCAGTTGATCTTCCCGAATCAACTGCGTGGGCAAGTATCTGCTCTTCTGCTGTTCACCATCAACATTGGCGGCCTCATCATGGGACCCTGGCTGGTGGGAGTCCTCAACGACAAACTCGGCCTACAGATGGTGGGCTACTCGCTGGCGATTACGGTGGGCCTCGCCTCCCTCGCGTCGGCGAGCCTCTTTCGAGTCACCTATGGCCCGTATCGAACCCACTACAAAATGATGCACGCCGGCGACAGCAGCAGCTGAGGCCAAAGATGTGACGCGATTTGCGACGACCTCAACCGCCTGTTTCCTGAGGCTCGCCTCAATGGTCAAAATCCCACCAACGGCAGAGACTGTGTAAAAACTCAACCTCTCATTCTCCCCAACCTTCAGGTTGGGGTTCAGCGCACAAGGAAGGAACGGCAACCATTTTAATGGTTTTCTCGGCCCTCCATTCTGAACCTCTTATTAAATATCGGCGTCGAATAGGGATATGACGGGTCTCCTTACACGGACACAGTCTGACCTGAGAATTGAGAGAGCCCGTCGAGGAAACCATTAAAATGGTTGCTTCACCTCTAAGCGCCGACTGACCCCAA
>JAMQPI010000075.1 GCA_023717565.1 Pyrinomonadaceae bacterium
CACGAATCCGAAGGATACTACGGAGATAAACCTCTCATCAATTCCTGCATTTTGGCCGGCACTAAAATGCAGAGCATGGACGTGTACGGTAACGGCCTGACTCAACCGAGTGTCATGAAGTCAGCACCGTAGCGCGGTAGCGTCGGGTCCGGCTGTGTCCAGACTCAATTGCGTGTAACGAGCCGGACCCGACGCTACCGCGCTACGGTACTGACTTCATGACACTCGGTTGAGTTTTTCCGAGTCTTTACCTCAGGCGTCTTTATTGGAAATACCGCGTAATCTCAGATCCGATCCATTTTCCAACCGGGACGGAAACGCCATTACCGATCATTCGATAGGCATCGTTATCGCCCCCAGCGAAAGTGAATGTGTCAGGGACTCCCTGCAGCCGCGCGTATTCTCGAACTGTGTACGGGCGCGCACCGTTTGGAAACCGCTCGTCCACAACCAATCTCGTGCTCAAGTCTTTGGCGTAGTGCGCAACGCAGGTCGGTGCGATGTCCCCGCGTTCCGGATCGCTGATAATCGGTCGGTCTCGATATGCCCCAGCGAGGCGCCTGCCTACATAGTCGGGGATGTGCGGAGCCGGATCGGGTTCAAGTATCTCTGCTAGTGTGACGGCCCCTTCAGCCACAGGCTCGCGCCAGGCGAAGCTTCGCCGGCTGCCAATGATGATAAGCCTGTCTCTCTTTTGCGGCAGCCAGGTCGAGGATTTGACCGGACATGCAACATGTACGTAGTAGTCCGGGAGCTTCGTCATAGCTTCCATGACGACCGGGAATTTCTTCATGCCCGGTACATTCTCGACCACGTAGAGCTCAGGTCTTCGGATAGCCACGTGCCGGAAGAAATGCAGAAACAAATCGTCTCCAGTGCGCACCCCGTGAATGTCAGCGATTGGGGAATACTTAGTGCATGGATAGGTGGCCACCATCACCTGGCATTCCTTTTCAGACTGAACGAGCTTCTTGGTGATGTCACACTGGACAACTTCGTGAGAGAAATTCCGACGCTGGGTGTCGCAACAGACAGCTTCGATCTCAAAACTTTGCTGCAATGTCAGACCACCAGCTTGGAGACCGATGTCCATGAGCCCGGCGCCAGAGAAGTAGGTATTAGTGAGGATTGGAATCATCAGTACAGCTCCATAATCTGTCTTGAGACATTTTAATTGAGAGTTAAGAGTGAAGGCTTAGATTACCCTGAAACCGATTTCTTCTAGATATTCAAAAGTTGGATTGTAGTACTCAGGCTTACGCGTTGCATCGTCCACGTCACCGGGTGGGACAACTATTACCATCCCCTGTCTGGCTCGAGTGAGAAGAACGCGATAAGCGTTCTTTTGATAGCTCTTTCGTTCTGCCTTGTGAATGTAATTCCAGCGATCGCCAGTGAAGGATCGATGGTCCCAGCCAGCATTAGAGTATCTAAAATCCGCGTCCCACGTGACGCATGCCCAATCGAGTTCTAGTCCCTGCACGTGGAATTCTGTAGCCACATCTTCTAAGTAATAGGACGATCGCACATCTTCCGGCCCATCGAGGAACCAATGAATCGGATTCATTGGCGACTTAACATCGATGGCGTGCGGCTTCAGACGCTCAGCGTGAGAGGAGACGACAATCCCATAGCGTTCTGAGCCACGGGCTTGCTCTTTCAGCCATCGTTTTCCTTGAGAAAGGTCTCGCGTAATGACCATCGGATATTTCTCAGAAACCTTAGCCAGCGTTTCGCGCGCCGCCGTTCGATCAAGATCGAGGAGTTGCTTCACCAGAAGAGATACGTGCTCCGCCCGGAACGAACGCATTGAAACAGCAAGGTGTAATTCGTCCTTGGTTGTGACATTTGGGCGTGACCGTAATTCTTTCAAAACCTGTCCGGCCGCATACTCGCTATCGTTTAGTCGCGACGAGATGTAAATATGCCAGGAAGGAAAAGAACGATTAAGCGAATCCATCCACTCGCTGATTCCTGCCTCACCTGTATTAATCTCTTGGCCGCCGCCAACTAGGCAAACAACTACTGCCCAATCGCGGTGTCGGTCGAGACAAGAAATCAAAAACTCTGGCTCAGACTGTTTGAAGTTAGGAGTATTCTTTTTTCGCGCCATGAAATTAGAAGTCTGCTGTTGATTCCACGCGCGTTGAGCTTCATCAAACAAGGCTACATGCTCTATTGGCGGTTCATGATCTATCAGGCATTCATCACGAAAATGGTGAATGTTCTGAATGAAAGCTTTCACTTCACTCATTGCTTCACCCTTCCTTGTTTTGAGTCCTTGCTCTTTGTGGTGTCGTACTCTATCTCGCGCCAAGGCTTCGTGTAGGATCGCCACTAACGGTCCATTACCCGAAAGAAAGACGCTATAAAGGTCGCTAGAATCATCTCGACGCTGGGTCGCGATGTTCAACCCAACCAATGTCTTGCCGGCGCCCGGAACGCCTGTTACGAAACAGATGGCTTTGAAGGAATTTGCTCGTGCGGATTGGATGATTTCAAGAATTGTCTCTGACGTGACAGTAAGATTGATCGCCGCAGCATCACTCCGAGAGATTTCGCTCACCGAATGGTTGTTATAAAGCGCCATTGCAGCTTCGACGATCGTAGGGGTTGGCGAATAGCGTCCACCCTCCCACTGTGTTGGATCGATGAGTGCTCCATCGGCAAAGTCCAAAACTCGTTCGACGACGAGGAGAAGTGATTCCAAATTGCAGCGGATTGGAGAGAACACCTTGTCGTTGTGTGGGGTCGTGGAAACGATCGGCGTGGTGTGGGGCGCTTTGGTGGCTACGACAATCGGCGCGATGAAAGAGTCGCGGCTCGTTTCATGGAAGTTCTTTAGGTCGAGTGCGTAGTCCCAAGATTGATTCAGGGCATACGAGGTGAACTCTCTTTCGCCAACTTTGAACTCGAGGACAAAAATGACCGAGCTAATTAGAAGTACTACGTCAATTCGCTTTCCCATTCGAGGGATTGCGTACTCAAAATATATCGACCCCTGAACCTGCGATAGGACTCTCTGCAGAATGTTGATCTCTTCGAGCCATGCGTCGCGCTGAGTGGGTTCAACTGCAAATCCACCGCTGCTCTTGACTAACGTGCCCAATATCTCATTAGGCGAGGTGTCTCGAAACCGAGCAATTGAGTCAGAGTAATAATCTCGCTTCATGGTCTGCTGAGAACCGATGGCTGATTGTTTGATTGCGGCATGTAGAACCTTCGGCTTTATCCTTGTCTTTCTGAGACTTTCAGGAAGTCAACTTGGTTAGAGTCTGATCAGCTCGAGCTTTTTGCGCGCGCCAAGGGCGTGTTTTGCCAGAAGCTCGCAGTCGGGCTGGAATCTTTTTGGAAGAATTAGCTGCTTGCCGTCAAAACTAAGGAGCCACTCCACAGTCTGCTTTGATTCCGCTGTCACTCGACGTAGATCTGGGGAGAGTCTGATCACGAAGTCTGGCTCAATCCACATCAAATGAGAATCAAAGGCACGATCGTGAAGTGCGTTCAAGCAAAGTCCATTGCGAGGATTCAGCCTGTTGGTGTGATCGATAGCCCAAGGGATTATGTGACTAGCAACCAAGAGAGGGCGAACCGAAAAGCCGGTCACGCAGCAGCGGAATCCGTAAGCCGACAAGACTCGTCGACGAAAGAAGCTCTGATTCACCCGGACCCGGACAATCACTTCACGCTCCTTCCCTGGCGGAGGCAAATCGTCGGTTTCGATTTGCGCGACCTCCTCGACACTCCTGCCTTCGCGTTCAGCGAGTAACCTTTCGCTTTCGAAGGCTAACCATTCAGGATCCCTTGCAAACTCAAACCAGACCGCTTCCTCACCCTTTGCACCGTGCGGGAGGCCTTTGATATTTCGCCGCTTCAGGAAGGGATCGAGCCGTGAGAAGTTTGCAAGCTTGAGTGACGCCGAACCAACTGTCCGCCCAAGCAGCGCGGCCAATTCAATGACCTCTGGATTCCTCATGTGTATCGTTCCGAACTCGATCTTGTTGTAGAGCTGGAACGCGATGATATGTTCCTCGCGGGTCCAGTCCTCACCGTCGCGTTCGGTTGGTACCGTGAGGCCAGCCTTTCCTTTCTGGCACTTCGGACACTTCCGTTCCCACCCGTCTGTGCTGTTGCTGCCGTAGATGTTCAAGCATTGGCGGCATTTCAAAACCCACACCCGTGCGTTGTGATCGGTTCCGGGCTCCTCAGTTCGACGCAAGAGTTGTTGGTCATTGCGGTTGATGTCGCCGGGCGCTTTCACGGCACAAACTCTAACAGCTTGCGGGTTGATGTAGAAGGAAGTTTCCACCGGAAACAGCAATCGTTTCACCAAGTCCTCAACTCCGTAAAGATGCGCAAGATCTCGGTCCAGTAACAAAGAGTTCAAATGGGTGAAGCTAAGGCTTAGCGATCGGGGCGCGAAGCCAGCGCTTGCCGTTCGGTGGTCCGGGATGTACGCTGCATCTCCCCCCTGTTGATTCCAGCGAGGTGCGAGATTTCGGTAAGTACTCTCTAATCTTTCAGTAACTTTCATTAAAAGGATGATGTCACATGAACAGTAGCCAGTCCCTCAGGGGCATTTCGAGCCTGGGAATATGCGTGAGGTTGATGGTGGTAGTTTTAGGAATAGTTTTCACTTGGCAGGGCGTCGTGCCGGCGCGCGCTGAGGATGGCCCTCGCATTATCAAGACCAGACTCCAGGTTAAGCTCTGGCAGAACCATAGCTACTGGCCTAATGCGACGCAAGAGCAATACGACACCACGTCGTGGCTGCCGAGTGCGCGATTCAGTGTATTTGGACCGATACCGGGCGGCAGCCAGTTCTCAGTCGACTTCACCAAACCCGACGGCAGCTTGTGGGTCAGCCTCGACTGTCCGACGGAAGAGATAGGCGCCGATCGTTGGATCAATGTGGAAACGCCGCGCGACCCTCCCGGAGGCACCAAGGTGTTCACGACCGGCACGGGCGTCTACGGTTTCACCATTCGGTTGAAGAATGCGCTGACGAATCAGAACCAGGCCATATTCTCCGGCAAGTTCAAGGTAAGTAAGGTTGATAAGAGTAACGGCATCCCCAAGTTTAAGAACAAGGCGACCTACTACGTCGATCACGACTGGCTGCTGCCCATGGGATTAATCTGGAGCGAGCCTACCCAGGCCTACAACGTTCATCTCCGCGCAGCGATGTGGTTCAAAGGGGCGGCCGGTCCGAAGGCCGCTTACCTCTATTACAAGGGCAAGCAGGTCGCCAGCACCAAGGAATCTGGCGATGCCGTTCCCGGTGGTGAGTTGAGCACGTTTGACAACGATACCGGAGACCCGCGGTGGGAGCGGATCGACTTCAAGTGGTACTCCGCGAACTTCACTGCTCCGGAAGCCTCGACGGACGCATCAATCTTTTTCCTCGACAAGAACCCGGGAGACTACGAGGTAAAGGTGCTTTGTGGTGGCGCGCTGTGCCGCGAGACAAGATTCAGCATCGGTCTCGACGGGAAGTTTGTGGACAACGACATTGTCGCGGCCAATAAGATCAACTCGACGGCTATGCTGGTTCCGGTAAAAGTGCTCGGCACGGCCGATGGCCAGTGGCAGCCGATGTCCTGGAAGACTGACGCGCTCTACGGAAACCCAATAAAGGGATTCACTGCGCCCTAGCACGGCAAGTCGACGCGAATCCGACGCGCGCATCGATGGCTTTAAAAATTCTGATGACATGAAATCGAGTGGCTTGAGGGAAAAGAAAGAGGGCGAACCGTTTCGCCCTTTAGTAAACAAGTCAACACTGTCTGACTAGTAAGTTGACGGTGACTCAGTCTACTGTTCGCCCGCTTTACTCATTTGAGGCGATAGCCGACAGCGGTGGAACAGCCCATGACGAGCAGCGTGCCGTTAGCGTCGAAGATTTCATTGGTACCGCTTGAGCTGAGCTTTTCTCCGTCCGGTCTAATCTCAACGGTGTGCCTGACCGTCTGCGTCCCGGTCCAGACGCCGGCCGAGTTGAAAGTGAATGCCTCGAACACCTGGTTGTACGTTTGCCCGCCCGTGCGCTGCCACACGCCATGCCCGGGGCCACGCAGTGCTGGGCTGGCGGCGGTGGTAGTTTCGATTATGGTCCCTCCCTGCGCGAAGGTTACCAGGGACGGGAAGCTTCGGATCTCAGCGTTTGTTTGACACACTCGGATCGTCACCTGTACGCGCCACGTCCCTTCTAGTTGCGATTCCAGGTTCTCTTTCAGCTCAGGCTCGTCCGGCTTTTGCGCGTTCACGATCCAGGAGGTCGTGAGGAAGGGGGCTGGGGCCAGGCTGAGGACAGACATTAGAGCTACTCCATAGATCGATTTTACGATTCTCGATTTCATCTTCATTCTCCTCTTCTGCGAATGTTTCCGGATTCTTTCCGGTAAGTGAGGCGAAAACTCTCTCCGCCATTCCGACGGGTCTAACTCAGGTCTTCAACTACTAGAGCGCAAGCCACACTCAAATTCCCTCAACCACCCTTTCTATCCCTGTTTCTTCCGGTCGTTCAGCTCAAGGGAAAGCTAAGACCACCGGTACTTCCGGCATTGAGTTGGTGACGTGGTTCATCGCCACGCATGATTTCTGTAGAAGCGGCTAGGTCTGAGCGGTCGAACCGAAGAATCGTGCTAAAATCTGACTTTGCAATTCCTCGCCTTCGTTCCTTTACTAGCCGCCGCCCCTATGGAATAGCGTGGGAGATAGCAACCATCACAAAGCAGTTTTAGCAGCCTCTTCAACAACTACTTCGGTGGGTATTACCCAACTTCTGTTGAGATGGAGCGAGGGCGACAGCTCGGCACGGGACCGGCTGATGCCGTTGGTCTATCAGGAATTGCGCCGCTTAGCAGGTAGGTATCTTAGGCGGGAGCGCGTTAACCACACTCTGCAACCAACAGCCTTAGTCAATGAGGCCTACCTTCGACTAATCGACCAGCAAGAGGTCCAATGGCAAAATCGGGCGCAGTTTTTTGGCCTGGCCGCAAGGCTAATGCGAAATATCCTGGTCGATCACGCGCGCAACCATCGAGCCGCGAAGCGTGGCGGAGAACATTTCAGCGTTTCGCTCAGTCAGGCCGATCGAGTTTCCAAGGAGTCGGCGGTGGATCTCGTGGCCCTTCATGAAACTCTGGAACGTCTAACGACGCACGATCCGCAAAAAAGCAGCATCGTGGAGTTGCGCTTTTTTGGTGGTCTAACAATTGAAGAGACAGCTGAAGTGTTGGACATCTCACATGCCACTGTTGAGCGCGACTGGAAAATGGCCCGCGCCTGGCTAAGACGCGAGTTGCGTTAGTGTCCGAACCGTGCGCGGTGAGGATTTTGTGCGCTTGAAAACGATTTAGCTTTCGGGAGATCTACGCTCGCTCGCTGGCGGCACTACGAATTCGCGAATCGACACCATGACACCAGCACGCTGGCAACATATAGACGAGCTCTTTCATGCGGCCAGTGAGTTGGCGCCAGAAGACCGCGCTCACTTCCTCAGAGAAGCCTGTTCAGGCGACGACTCGCTGCGGGTCGAAGTGGAGTCCTTAATCTCCGCGCACGAACAATCAACGGAGTTTCTTGACGTAGCGGCTTACGAAATTGCTGATGTGAGACTCGGACACGTTCCAGCAATGCTAGCAGTTGGACAGTCCATCAACCATTACAAGATCTTGGGCACACTTGGCGTTGGTGGGATGAGCGAGGTCTACTTGGCCCAAGACACAAAACTCGACCGGAGGGTCGCGCTGAAAATCCTGCCCGCCGAATACGCTGCCGACAAAGATCGAATGCGCCGTTTCGAACAAGAGGCGAAGTCCGCGGCTGCCCTAAATCATCCACACATCGCACACATCTATGAGATTGGGGAGGCCGAAGGCAAGCAATTCATCTCGATGGAGTACGTCGAGGGCGAGACACTGCGCAGCAAGATTCACCGTGAAAAGACTGAGCTCCCTCAGCTCGTGAAGTATCTCACCCAGGTGGCCGCGGGGTTGGCGAAAGCGCACGAATGCGGGATTGTGCACCGCGACCTCAAGCCGGACAACATCATGATCACGCGCGACGGCGACGCGAAGATTCTCGACTTCGGACTGTCGAAGTTAATTGGATCCGCGAAGCCGAGGGGTGATGGCGACGATGTTCCGAGTGAGGACGCCGCAGCCAGAATATCAGAGCTATCCACTCCCGGAATGGTGATGGGCACTGTAGGTTACATGTCGCCGGAGCAGGCGCAGGGAAAGGTTCGTGAGATAGATCACCGCTCCGACATCTTCTCGTTCGGCTGCATCCTCTACGAAGCCGCGACTGGGCTGAGGGCCTTCGGGGGGAAGGATGTGTTGGACTCGCTACATAAGATCGTGTACGCGCCGACGCCGCAGATTAAGGACTCCAATGCCGCCGCACCGGAAGAGTTGCAAAAGATCGTCCGTAGGTGTCTGGCGAAAGAGCCGGAGAGGCGTTACCAGACAACCCGCGACGTGGCCAATGATCTGGAAGATTTACGGCGAGCACTGGAAAGCAAAACTAAACACCAACGCTCCGTAGTTCCCTCGGCAAACGGAACGACGACGGTCAGGATCGAGAAACCAATCGACAATGGAATAACCTCGGGGCCGGCGACGCCAACAGAGATCAGTACCGCTCAATCAGTGTCCAGCGTTCGCGGCGAACTTAACCAACAGAAGCGAATCATCGCCATTAGTGCTCTAGTGACTGTCCTGGTGGCCAGCGGCTACGGTCTTTACAAATTCCTCTCAAAAGAGAATCCAGAGCTGCCTTTTCGTGAGATGAGGATGACTAAACTCACTAGTACAAGCAAAACTGACAGTGCAGCTATCTCACCTGATGGTAAGTATGTAGTCTTTGTGCTGGTCGATGGTGAAAAACAAAGTCTCTGGCTCAAGCATGTAGCCACGATGAGCGACGCTCAAATTGTTCCGACCGCTGAGGTTCGTTACAGCGTGCCGACCTTCTCTCCCGACGGAGATTTTGTCTATTACATCAAGAGCCAACCCAACGATCTGACCCGAGTACTCTACCGAGTAGCAGTGCTGGGCGGCCCATCGATCAAAGTGACAGAAGGGATAGCACCTACGGGCTTAGCAGTGTCTCCTGACGGTAAGCAACTTGCCTTTTTGCGGGGGTCTAGTTTGAGGGTTGCCAACGTCGATGGTACCGGGGAGCGGGAGCTCATCAGTCACGATCCGAATCTCTGGTTTGGCGCGCTGGCGTGGTCGGCCGAAGGTAAATCGATTTTCGCTTCAGTGGGGAATTACACCGAAGAAGCTTTTTATATGAACGTGGTTTCTGTGTCCACTGTTGGTGGCGCAGAGCGAGCGATTTCGTCTCAGTGGCCGGGAATACAGAGTCTAGCATCCCTTAGAGATGGGACCGGGCTGCTGATGAGCGCGTGGAATAAGGGGGCGACTTCGAATCAGATATGGCAACTTTCAGATCCGACCGGTGAGGCGCGCAGGATTACCAATGATCTAAATGATTATTTCGGTGTCAGTTTGACAACAGACTCAACGGCGCTTGTTACGATCCAGTCTCAAACTACTTCGAACATCTGGATTATGCCTAATGGAGATGAAGGTTCAGTCAAACAGATTGTCCCAGGCGGCAAACACCCTTCGTGGAGCCCAGATGGCGTGATCGCATATGCCTCAGGTCAATCTGGCAAACAGGATCTTTGGTTCGTGAAGGCGGACGGAACGGATCAAAAGCAAGTATCATTCGATTCAACTTACTATTCGCGACCAATGGTTACGCCCGACAACCACTACATTATTTTCATGTTCTCAATTGAAGGCCGACCCTTTATCGGTAGAATGGATCGCAACGGTAGTAATCTCAAACCGCTGACTAGTGATCTAGGAGGGAGTAGGCCTTTTCACATGTCACCGGACGGAAAATGGGTGATTTATTCCGATACAAAAAGGGGGGGGCTGTGGAGGGTCTCGATAGATGGCGGCTATCCCCACCAGCTAACTAGCAACTACCTTCAGTTCGCTCCTGCGGTGTCCCCTGACGGTAAATTGATCGCGTGCTATCAGCGCGACAGTCCGGGAGATTCACCGAAAATAGCGATAATTCCATTCAATGGCGGCGATCCGATTAAGATCTTGGATCTTTCATGGCCCAGGGATTTGACCGAGCGCTTCGTTCCGCCGCTCAGGTGGGCAGCCGATGGGCGCGCAGTCACTTATGTAAACGCTCGAGGCGATGTCTTCAACATCTGGAGTCAACCACTTGATGGCCGCCCTCCTAAACAGTTAACTCACTTCACATCTGATCAAATATTCTCGTTTGATTGGTCAGGTGACGGCAATCAACTCGCTTTGGCGCGTGGAACTACCACTAGGGACGCGATTTTGATCAGCAATTTGAATAGGTGAGTTCAAATCGCTTGGATACCGAGTCCCGAAACTCAGGCAATTAAGAAAAGAGGCCACCAAGTGGGTGGCCTCGCATTTGCGAAAGGACTGGTTCATTGCTTCTGGTTCATTGCTTCGATTGCAAACCTGAAGGTAGCAATGATGCGCCTGAGCTACTACCGTCCGTAACAAGAAGCGTCACGCGAACAAACGAGTAGATTGCGATTGGTTGCTTTTCATCATTTTTCACATACACGCCTGCAAATCCGTTCGTGCCTACGCGACAATAGACTTGAAGTCTTGGGTCCAATGCAGGCTTGCCTGTTGTTAGATCAAAGGCCTTCACTGCCGCTTGGCAGGGCGTCAATTCCGACTTGCCCGATCCTAATCCTACGCTGAGGTAAGCTTCATCTCCGGGCTGCAAGACTTGAAATGGGAGTAGCTGAGTTATGGTTTCAACGTGCGCATTGCCTTGAGCGTGAGAAGGTACAGCGAACGCCAGCAATGCGACGGCCAGCAAAAAGAATTTGATCATTGTCTGTTTCATTAGAGTCTCCTTTATTTCCAAATGGGTCCGGCCGTTGTTACGCCGCGCTCTCTCAGCCGAAAAAAGAGTGACACGACGGGAGTTCACGAGAAGCAAGCGATCGGTAAAAGCGTCTCCTTCAGAAAAGTCTGGCTCTTACCTGGTTTTTAACGTCGGTCGTACTGGAGAAACCGACCAGCCTTAATTCGCGCTTCATCTAAGAGAGCGGAGTTGAGAAAGAAATCCCCTCACAAGTGTTAGAATCTCAAGTGTCGCCCTCTCATTCGGCACTTCGATACCGCAAGAGTTCCTACTTTGGAAAAAGAGAAGCCAACCGCCCGGAAGGTGCCAGAAGTTCTACTGAAGATTTTCAAATCGCGAGAGCAATGTCGTGACTCCTGAACGCTGGAAAGCCATAGACAGGATCTTTAAGTCGGCAGTTGAGCGAACGCCTGCAGAACGGTCCGCCTTCCTCAACGAGGTGTGCGACAACGACGAGATTCGGTTCGAGGTGGAATCCCTCATCTCTGCACATGAAAGGACCGGCGAATTTCTGGATTCGCCGGCGTGTCAACCGGAACATCTACGGCCTGCACATGACCCACTAGTTTTGCCGGGACAGATGATTCACCATTACCAAATACTGGGTACGCTTGGCGCAGGGAGCATGGGCCAGGTGTACCTGGCTTTTGACTTAAGACTCGGACGCCGCCTCGCTCTCAAGCTATTGCCGTCATCTTTCACTCATGACGCAGAACGCGTGGGGCGGTTCGAGCGAGAGGCGCAAATTGCATTAACATTGAACCATCCCAATGTCATAACTATCTATGAGACTGGGCAAATAGACGGTCGCTTGTTCATCGCCACAGAGTTTATTGACGGAGAGACCCTGCGCCAACGTCTAAATAGAAAGCGGATGAAGTTGAGCGAGGCGCTCGAGATAACTATGCAGGCAAGCTCCGCAATCGCCGCGGTACATATGGCGGGGATTGTGCACCGCGATATCAAACCGGAGAACATCATGCTGCGCTGGGATGGCAATATCAAAGTCTTGGACTTTGGGATCGCCAAGCTCACCGAGAGCATCGACTCAGGTCAAGGACTTGATATGAGAGTCATCGGTTCGAGGCAAACCGAAGCCGGTGTTGTGATAGGCACGCCCGCTTACATGTCACCCGAGCAAGCGGCTGGGAAGGAGGTTGACTCACGAACAGACATCTGGAGCCTGGGGGTTGTTCTCTACGAGATGCTTACGGGTAGACTGCCGTTCGAAGGGCAAAGCAGCGAGCAGATCATCGTTTCAATTCTGGAGAAAGAAGCTCCTGCGCTGGGTAGATATGTTGAAGTACCAGCAATACTAGAACTCATGGTGGCGAAGGCTCTCGCTAAGAATATAGAGCGCAGGTATCAGACGGCAAAAGCTGTGTGGGACGATGTGAAGCGACTGAAGCGGAAACAGTACATTGATAACGGGCTGCAGGAGTT
This sequence comes from Pyrinomonadaceae bacterium, assembly GCA_023717565.1. GTDB lineage: Bacteria > Acidobacteriota > Blastocatellia > Pyrinomonadales > Pyrinomonadaceae > PSRF01. The sequence goes on from JAMQPI010000075.1 coordinate 12,394, forward strand.
ACAGATTGGGAGAAAACTGGGTCGCTACCAAGTGCTTTCGCTTTTGGACGCCGGCGGCATGGGTGAAACCTACTTCGCTGAAGACACTCAGCTCAAACGCACGGTCGTGGTCAAAGTGCTGACTGCAGCGCTCACTCAGGACGAAGAGCGTTTGCGGTGTTTTGTGCAGGATGCGGGCGCCGCCTCCAGCCTGAACCATCCAAATGTATGCATGATTTATGAAATAGACAAGACAGCCGAAGGTCGCTGGTTTCTCGCGATGGAGTACATCGATGGCCAAACGTTAGGTCGCTTCATGGGCAGCGGGCGCATGAGCATGCTGACTGCTCTTCAAATTGCCACACAAGTCGCTAGCGCGTTAGAAGCGATCCACGATGCGGGCATAATTCATGGCGATCTCAAGCCTGTAAATGTAATGCTTAGGACTGATGGGTTGGTCAAGGTCACCGACTGCGGTCTGGCAAACCTCACTAAAGCACCATTCCATGTTGATACGGAAATCCCTGCGAAGTTTTTCCCCCCAACTGAACGGGATTGGCTGACGGAAACTGCGGAATATATGACGCTTGTGACGGGAACCGCGGCTCATATGTCTCCGGAGCAGGTGCTCGGGCAGAAGGTTGATGCGCGCACGGATATCTGGAGTCTGGGTGTCATGCTCTACGAGATGACGACCGGCAAAGCGCCCTTTGGGGGAATTACGAGCGCCGACGTCATCACTCTCATTCTTGAGCGAGATCCGTTGCTACTTGGGCAGCACATTCCGGACGCTCCCTCGGAGTTGCAAAGAATCATAACCAAGGCGCTACAGAAGGATAGAGAAGAGCGGTATAAGGGAGTGAAGGACATGCGGCTCGATCTGACGAACATCCAGCAGGAGTTGGAGCGTAGGGCAGGGCAGAGCGATTTGCGGCTACCTATTCAAAAACGATTGCTGCGAGCGCTGTTTAGGCTGCGTACGCCGTAATGGACCCTAGTCTCAGTGAGTCTTCGTGAGCTCAAGACTCGGCGTCGCGTCGCCGATTCCATAAGACAGCAATAATATAAGGCGTGCACCCACGCTTTTCCTACCACCGACTCCGAGTGCATTGTCTGGGATGGTTCACACAAGACCATGAGAGTATTGCTCCCATGGAACCTATTGATTTCATGGTTTCATATTCTCTTGCCCGCTCTATAACGAAGGAGGATACTTACGCACCATGCCGGTCCTGGCTGAACCGCACATACAGAACTTAGAGTTCAAGCGCACGAGGAATTGACGCACCTAATCAACAGACTTCTTTGCCCTCGATTATGACCATAACAAGTAGCAGCATCTCTGTCTTGCTGGCCCGCGTTGCCGGCGCGGCCTTGATTTCAATCGCCTTCATTCTGATTGCGACTAAGACTCCGTTGGATCCGCGCGCGGCGGCGCAGAATGCCGCGGGATATGGTGTTGAATCCAAGTCTGACAACGGACTCTACATTACGACGTTCACGACACCGCAAGGCGTGATCAAAGTAAATCTTCCGGACGATATGGCTGCCGGCGATACGATCTCCGGTACAGTCACTGCCGAAGCTACCGGCCGGAATGATGCCGAGCGGGCCCGGAACCTGGCTGAGCTCAAACGACATGTGTTTGTAGTGGAAGGACAGCAGACGCTGGTCGGAGCCGAGACATTCAGCTGGAGCATACCTCGTCCGCTCAAGACGAACTCAAAGAACATTTCCCTCTTGCACCGAGGTCAGAACGCCGCCACTACAACTATTCCGATATCCGCGACACCACTACCGCGTCCCTCACAATTCACGCTGCCCACAGGCGCTCAGCAGGGCCGATTGATTCAGATCAAGGGCCCGGGCAACGGCATCTTCTCGCCGCAGGATTATGTAAAGGTTGGTGGAACAGTGGTGCCGCCCGTGGCTGAGTCGCCGAGAAGTTTGATCCTACGAAATGCGAGCGATTCGTCGGGACCAACTAATATTGAATGTCATGAGAACGGCGCGGAAATGCAGTGTCCGTTTCGAAATATTGGCATCAATTTGTCCGCGCCCAAGCTAAACCTGCTGCGGGGAGAGACAACAACGCTGCACCTGGTTGTCAACGGGCTGGGAGGCGTTGCCGGAGACCAGTCGTTGGATCTGGAGAACACTTCGCCAAGCGTGATCAGAATGAGCGGAGGTGATCGACAACACATCAACATCCGCGCATCGGAAGTGCGCCCGGACGGGACCTATTCAATTGATCGCACGCTGACCGGAATCATGGCCGGCAGTTTTGGCGTGACGGGCACGGTCACCTGGGCAGACGTGTGCAAGCCGACCGACCTGGTTGTTGGTCCTGTCAC
>JAMQPI010000701.1 GCA_023717565.1 Pyrinomonadaceae bacterium
CCGCATGCAAGTCACGGGTGGTCTTGTTCAGGCGAGATAAGATCCAACGATCGTGCAACGCCAGCTCTTGTGCTCCGACCCGCAGACTTTCCGGATCCACCGCGGCTCCTTCTGAGTTCATCAAACAGAAGCGGGTCGCATTCCAGATCTTGTTCGCGAAGTTGCGATACGACTCGACCTGCTTCTCGTTCCAACGGGTGTCAGTGCTGCCCACTGAGGCCAGCATGATTCGGGTCGCGTCTACCCCGTATTTGTCGAACACCACCAGCGGGTCAACCCCATTCATCTTTGTCTTTGACATGCGCTGGCCGTCTTTGTCGAGAATGGTCCCCGTAACGAACACGTCATCGAACGGACGCTCCCGAATGAAGTTCATTCCCATCATCACCATTCGCGAGACCCACAGAAAGATGATGTCGCGCGCGGTCACTAGCACCGACGTGGGATAGAACGTTTTCAAGTCCTCCGTGTCTTCCGGCCAGCCCAATGTCGAGAAGGGCCAGAGCGCGGATGAAAACCACGTGTCCAGCACATCCTGGTCCTGGGTCAATTCCGCTGTGCCGGCTTTGGCACAAGCTTCTTCAAACGAACGGGCTACCACGACCTCACCGTCTGGCTTGTACCAGGCCGGAATCTGGTGGCCCCACCACAGCTGGCGCGAGATGGTCCAGTCTCGCAGGTTCTCCAGCCAGTTGGTATAGACTTTCTCGTAGGGCACTTCGGGAACAAACTGAGGCTTCTTCTCGCGGGCCATCAAGTCGAGCGCCAAATCGCGCAGCTTGTCCATCCGGCAAAACCACTGCAAGGAAATCAAAGGCTCAATCACCGTCTTACATCGTTCGCACTTAGAGATCGAGAACTCGTAATCATCCACCTTCTCGAGTAACCCCAGCTCCTCAAAATCCGCAACCACTTTCTGTCGGGCCTTGTAACGATCCAGGCCGGCAAACTGTGCGCCGGCGGCGGCGGTCATTTTTGCGTGCGCGTCGATCACCACGACCTGAGCGAGACCATGACGCAGGCCCATCTCGTAGTCGTTGGGATCGTGAGCAGGAGTGACCTTAACCGCGCCGGTTCCAAATTGAGGATCAACAAACTCATCCGCGACTACTGGAATTTCGCGGTCGGTGAGCGGAAGCAACAGTGTCGAGCCAATGAGGTGGCGATAGCGTTCGTCACTCGGGTTTACGGCCACAGCCGTGTCGCCCAGCATCGTTTCCGGGCGAGTGGTCGCTACGGTGATGCCGCCGACGCCGTTTCTTGCAGGGTAACGAAGGTAATAGAGCTTTCCGGGTTGTGGATCCTTTTGCACTTCGAGATCGGAGAGCACGGTCTGGTCATTGGGGCACCAGTTAACAATGCGATTTCCGCGATAGATCATTCCCTGATCGTACAGACTCACAAACACTTCCCGAACAGCGCGCGACAAGTCCTCATCCATCGTAAACTTCTCGCGCGACCAATCAACCGACGCGCCTTCGCGCCGCATCTGCCTGGTGATTTGTCCACCCGATTCGCTTTTCCACCGCCAGACCCGCTCCACAAATTTTTCGCGGCCGAGGTCGTATCGCGACACACCTTCCTTCTTCAGTTCGCGGGAGACCATCAACTGAGTCGAGATGCCGGCATGATCCATTCCCGGAAGCCACAACGTGCGGAACCCACACATCCGTTTGTAACGGGTTAGCACGTCCATCATCGTGTGTTGGAGGGCATGGCCCATGTGCAGCGAACCGGTGACATTCGGTGGCGGGATCACAATCGAGAATACTGGTGCCTGGGGGTCACGATTGATCTCGGGAGCAAAATAGCCTTCCTGCTCCCAACGCGCGTAATGATGTTGTTCAGCTTCCTTGGGGTCGTATTGTTTGGGAATCTCTATCATTGGTCAGTGGTCAGTGGTCAGTGGTTTGTGGTCAGTGGTTTGTGGTTTGTCCTTTGAACTTTGTACTTGGTACTTGGTACTTGTAGATAGATTGTAATTGTCAAATGTGGATTGTAAGGGAATACGCAACCACTGACTACTGACCACTGACGACTCACAAGCACCACGGACCACGGACCACTGACTACTGACCACTGTCAACGGACCAAAAAAATCGAGCAGGCCGTTGACCCCAACGCCTGCTCAATCCTCTAGTCGTTCTGCGCTCCAGCTATTTGGGCTGTGACTGATTCTCTTCGAGCTTACGCTTAATCAGGAGTTCCGCGAGTTGCGGGACAACCTCCCAGGCAATTTCCTCGACGACCCGGGTTGAGAGTTGTTCCACCACGCGGCGGGCAATTGCGTCGATCACTTCCGGCGACAATTGATCAGCTCTCACCGCTCCACCGGTCTGCGCCGCATCAACCGGTTCATCATCGGTCACTCGTTCGAGCCTGGCTGTCTTTCCTTTGTCCTGCAAATCACCCGACGTTGAACGTGCGCTCTCGCGCTTCCATTCCTGAGTGTCAATTAGCGTTTGATCCGTCGCCCGAGTCGACTCTCTAGCGGACGAAGTTAGTCCGGGACGAGTGACAAACTCCGACGTGTCCATCCATGCTGTCGAAGGCGCGGGCTCATCCGCCTGAGCTGACTCGGACTCTTCAAAATCCAGATCTAAAACAAAGTCGTCGGAACCGGAGGTGGAGGTCCGGCCGATATCACCCAAGTCTAACAACACATCGTCCGAATCCGGTGTGTTTTGATTTCGAAATTCACTACTGGGACTGTCCATAATTTGACTCTCTCGGAAGTTCTCTGATCGCGCCTTAGGAAGTGCGGTTTCCACCGCCGGCTCATACGAGCCATAACCTGAGTCCTGAACCACCGCAGCTCGATCATACACGGGGTAGTCTGGATGCTGCATAGCTACCGGTAAGGGCTGAGTGTCGGCGGTAGTGATCTCCAGATCCGCGGTACTCAGCTTTTCGGGCTCGGCAGGTTGTTCCTGAACGTGAGGCAATTCCGCCGTGGTAGCTTCGTTGACGCGTTTAGTTCCTACCAGTCCGCCAACCTTGTCTATCAAGCGTCGAATGGATTGAAAGGGCTTGGTCAATATATCGTCCGCGCCAACTCTGCGCGCCTCCGCTTCGTCGAACGGCTCGAAAGAGCCGACCAGAAGCATAACAGGAATGTGCTTTAGCTTCGCATTTTGTTTGATGTGCCTGCAGACTTCATAACCGTTGACTTCCGGCATGAAGACGTCAGCAAGCACAATGTCGGGAGTAATGCCTTGGAGTTTTTCAATCGCTTCCCGGCCGTCACTCACAGTCACGACTTCGACGCCTTCGTCGGCAAACGTGAGTGCTACAACTTTCTGGATTGTGATTGAATCGTCGGCAAGTAGTAGTTTGCGCCCAGCTAACAAAGCCAAATTCCTTAGCTAAAGTCAGCGCCCACTGGTGGCGTCAGGAGCGGTTCACAGTTGGCGCAAGGCATGTTGCGATATTGCGTAGCGGCCCTGGATGCGGGCCCGGTTAGAAACCTAACATCCACGGGGAAGCCCAGTCAAGTGTTTTAGTTTCAAGGGCTTTGGCGGGAGCTTGGCTCAGAGGGGGCTGGAGACAACAATATCATCGGCGGTGTTTTCCTTACGATCGGCGCCCAGGGAACGCAAAGTAAAGGTATCCCGCTCTCCCTGGTATCTATAAGGTTCCTGCCAAGGGTCCAGGCGGAGCACCCGAGAAAGGTAGTGAGGGTTGAGAAAATCGATGAGAACTGCGTGTGAATCTGAGGAAACGTAGGTTTGGCGCTGGGCCCGAAACCTGGCCAAAGCCAGGGCTATCGCGTCCATTTCCTCACGTGCCTGCTTCCTTTTGGTCTCATTGGCGGCGGTTACCAGGTTCTCGGAACTGACCCAGTCGTGATTGCCGGTGCGCAAAGCGACGGCCGTCCAGCCGCCCTGGTCCCTCGAAAACCGGAACTCGGCGCTAACTAACGACTCCACAAGTGCCGAGGGACGCGAGGTCAAAGGCAATTCAAGCGGAGATACGCTCTTGATTCGAACGGCGTCGGACGGAAGCTGGACGCCTAAAACAGCCGCTATCAGACAACGGGCGCGTTTGGGGTTGGGTTCGCTCGCTGGACCTTTGCTGCGCAGGTCTGGACCGTCACAGGCGCTGGATAACACCTCAGCCTCAGTCTGATTGTTCGCTAGAGGTGCAAGCTCTTCCCACCTGCCCTGGCCCACGCGCAGTTCGGCTACTCGCCACAATCCGCGACTATTTTTTTCGAGACGGAAGATCGCCTCGATCTCGGCGGTGGCCTCAGCAGTGGTGTTGTTGGTTGAGGAGATCCTCTTGATCCGGACGGCACTACCTGGCAGTTCAACGCCAGCCATGCGGGTGATGAGTTTTCGGGCTTGCTTGGCGCTCAGGTCTGCTCTGACATCACTTGTGACCGTAGCCAGGACAAATAAGAGACCCAGGCGTAAGAAAATGACAGTGCGCATGTCTGAAAAAATCAGTCGCCGCTCTTGCCAATCAGCATCTGCAGCATAATCTGCAGCTGCGAGGTCGTAAACGGCTTGGGTAAAAAGACGACCGCTCCCGCGGAAAAACTCTCTGACGATAATTTCGGATCCTGCTCGGCCGTCATCATCATCACCGGGATTCGCATGAGGTTTTTTTCCGTCTTCATGAAGCGCACCAGTTCAGGTCCGGAGATGTGCGGCATCACCACGTCGAATACTCCGGCGGTAAAGTTCTGATCGTTTTGCAGTATCTTGTAGGCCTCTCGGCCATCACGAGCAGTTACTACCGTGTAGTTCTCTTTCTCGAGAATTGTCTTCACGAGACGGAGGATTGCCGGATCGTCGTCGGCAACAATAACCCGGCGACCTTTACTTTCTGACCCTGCGGTTTTGTTTTCTTCACTAGCCATTTTGTTTAGACTTCCACAGCGCGGCTACTCTCGCCGGCGCTAGTTGATAATTCTGCCGCTAGCTTAATCGCAGCAAGCATACTTG
>JAMQPI010000730.1 GCA_023717565.1 Pyrinomonadaceae bacterium
TGTCCCTCCCCGATGGTGCTAGCGGAAGTCTTGCGCATGGTCGGCGGTCCATTGCGCATAGGTTCGCCCTGAGTGGCCGGTGACCTGCTCGAAGGTCCTACGCACCTTTGTTGGTTTCTTAACCGATTCTTCCAGAACCATCAATTCCACATCGATATCCGACACGGACATGAACGAACTCCACAGCCTTCGCGCCTGCTCTGGCGTCAGTTCTTCGAAACGAATATCACGGCCAATTGCCGCACTGATCGCTCGCACCTGCTCAACCTGCGTAATCGCCTCGGGCCCGGTCACGGTGTACCGCTTACCGACGTGGCCATCGTCGAGCAGGGATGCTGTAGCCACCTCAGCGACATCGGCCTCGTGGACGTGCGGGTACCCAGCATTGCCATAGGGCGCTCGAACCACACGCTCGGCGCGGATGCTCTCCGCCCAGAACAGGGAACTCAACATCAATCCAACCGGTCGAACATGTGTCCACTCGACACCGGCGCCTTCCACCGCTCGCTCTACTAAAAGAAAGTACTGTCCTCCCGGCTGGTACATCTCCTCGTAAGGTGCTGAAACCGAAGACAGCACTACGACCCGTCGCACACCGGCTTTCTTTGCCAACTCGACAACCTCGGCGGCGGTCGCAGGAACAGGGATCAGGAACATGCGCTCGACGTTCTCAAATGCGGACGGCAACGTTTCCGGACGCGCGAGATCGCCCTGAACTACCTCCACACCGTCGGGCAGGTTTGCCGCCGTCGGGTTTCGGGTTAACGCCCTTACCCGCGCGCCAGCTTGCAGAAGCTGGTCGACTACGTGGCGGCCGATACTACCGCTTGCTCCCGTCACCAGAATTGTCATGTCTCGTCCTTCTTGCATGACGCCTAACATCAAAATTGAGTTTGCCTAACAACCGATCAAGTATTCCAGGTAACGGATGAGTGACTTGCTCTGCGGTCCATTAGGGGTGTTTAGACCGTTAAGCGGCATCAAGAGCAAGCGGTCCAAACATCCACTTACCAGACGCAATTCGATGCGACTTTCGCCAGGCACTCAACTGGCCGCAGTGATAGCCCTCATGAAAAACTAAGGAATGAAGATGATGACCGATCGTCGGCTGCGCCTTTACCAGAATCTCGTCTGGAAGGGGCCGCGCGAGGTCCGAGGCGCTCAGCGATTGGATTGCTTCGCGCCGAGCCAGACCGGTATCCTCCAACCGATCGACCAGCGTGGACTTGGAATAGTAATTATCGACAAAGGGTTCCGGCACAGCGCCCGGACCATGCGCTCGCAAAAGTAGCGGGAAGTCTTCCGAAAGACTGCGGACGCCGAGAAGGCTTAAGAGGTAGACGTCCGACAGCAGGATGTGGCCGAGGATCCAGGCAGGGTGCTGCTCCGCTTCGGAGGACTGCAGACACATGCGATCGTCGGGCACATCGGTGATTAGCGCTAGAGTCTGTCGACGTGCAGTACGCAGCGTCCAAGCGAGTTCATCGTTCATTGTACAACTCTCTTAGGGTAGCGTTACCACTAGTTTGACGGGGATATTCTCTTTTCCGACCTTCACCACAATCGGCTTGGAATTGACCAGAGCGACTGACTTACCACTAGTAGTGCTGGCTGACAGTTCATACGTTTGACCTTCAATTGCCTTGATAATGAAGTAGCCTCGAGCGTCTGAGTCGACACAGTTACCCTCCCGATACCCAGTCTTAGGATTCTGGAGTTGGATACCACACTTGCTAATAAAGGGCCGGCCATCAGGCCACGAGGCATACCCCTCTATCATTCGCTCAGCTAAGCGTACTGGTCTTGGCAGATAGATGTTGCTGACTTTCTGACCCTCACTTAGCGTTATGACAGTAGCCTTCGACCGCTGTTCTAAGCCCGGATAATAAAACTCAGGATAAGGCTCCATTATGCTAGGGCCACTCCCCATATTGAACCCCAAATAGTATCGGCCAGGCGGCAAAAAAGAGAACTTAAAGCGGCGAAAGTCGCCCAACCTAACGCTCCGGAAGTTGTCGTCCTTAAGCTCTTTATCAACCGGAATAAGCTCAGGCTCAACATCCTCAGGAACTATTCCGGAGGGGTCCACAATTGTTCCTGAGATTTCTCCTTCAGGTCTGGCGAGAAACCATGTTTGGAGGCAGCCCTGTCCGGGAACATCCAATTCCCACTCATTACGAGGCTCTTCAGCCATTACGTCAGATCTACTGTAGTTCGTTGGTGGATTGGTATGAACCCTATATCGTCCTTGCGGAAGTCCTCGTAACTCGAACTTACCACGGGCATCACTCACAGCTTGAAAGCGTTGATGTCCATTTTCCAAGATCACTTCACCTTTTGGTATTGGCTCAAAGGTCGGTTCATCTTTGTCAACGTTATTGACCTCACGGCTAATTTCACCGGAGACGGTACCTCCTGAAGGTGACTTCATAACTCGAATAAGATATGTAAGGTCAGCCTTGGCTTCCGAGAGAGGCGCGGTTCCGCTACAGATAGTCGTGTGAAAGGTTTTAGCATCCGAGTCTTGATAGGCGTAAACAAGGTATCGCTCACCCTGCCTAAAATAATAATCGCAGGTGGTGCCTCCCCCGGAGATTTCGATCGTCTCAGCACTGACTCCCCGAAAAGCTCTTTCCACCTTGAAGAGGGTAACCGGACTACCACTAGTTAAAGTGGTTGACATCGCGTTTGAAGGTAAATGACTTGTAGTAGATGCGACGCTTGTTCTTTTTGCCTGCCCCATGAAAACAACAGCCGCGGAGGCGTACGCTTCACACGGCGAAATTTCAGCGCAGGTACAGGCATTTGCTACAAATGATAGCCAGGGCAGCGGCAGCATTGCCAAAGCCAGTAAGAATGTTTTGATATTAGCTTTCATGTTGAGTTCTCAAACCGCATCGGCATGTGCCAAGTCGAGTTTGGTAGACTCCTGCCCAATCACACTCTTCTGTTTCCCGCTCTCTGGCCTCAGACCAATCCCGGTACCAAAACAGTAGGTGCCGCTCCGAGTTGAATTAGTCTCATCGCTTTCTCCTGATTAGCTGACGCTTTTGACGTCGGCTTCTTCAAAAACGTTGGTTCCTGATCCTACTCGTGAGTCCCACACGAAATGCTCGACCAGCTGGATCCTCCCGTTAACCATCCGCCCGATTTCACAAGTTGAATGCCCGCCATCGAGGCGGCCCGAGTCGTCAACTTGAGCGTACCGGAAGCGCAGTACATCGGCGGACATCGTGCCAACCAAGTAGCCGAGCCGCACCTTGCCGCCGGAGTATCGCGCGGAGACGACTAGACCGTCTTGAGCGAACTCGAAAAGCGTCTCAGGATTGACTTCTCCGCCTTCCGCCGTCGAGACGACCCGCATTCTTACGCCATCAAGCGAGAGCGGCACAATACTACCTCACGCCCCATTCCCAGATACCAAATGAGATCTTCTTGCTTAACGGATGGTTGGATTGCTTGAGCGATAGAGCTATTTGCCCGCGATGATGAGACTCATGCGAGACAAGGTAACCGAAAAAGGCGGTGACGTGAGGCTTGAAGCCCTTTATCTTGCCATCTGATTCAATGCTCTTCGCGAGCAGCTGGTTGATCGCGCGATCAGAATCAGTGAGCGACTGGTGGAGCAACTTCTTGTCGGTCGCATCTTCTTTCTCAATCTTCTTCAACTTACCGATTAGCTCAGGTGCGGCGGACTTCAACCACATGAGCCGTACATTGTGGATATGAGCAAACTGCTCTCCCACATTTCTGCCCTTCGACGCTGATACATCCTTGAGATGTTCTGGCTCAACGGCCTCGAGGAGATAGAGATTAATTCGACTGTGGGTATCCCAGGTTTCCAGGAATTGTTTTCCGTCCATGAATCTTACCTTTCAACTAAGCCCTTGAATGCTCAAAAATCTGAATTGAGCGGGTGGCGCCAGAGTTTTTCAAGCACCTCGGCGAATTCAGCCTGATACTTCCCGAACTCTCCCTGGGTGTAGAGGTGCCAGGCCACGTAGCGGAGCGGCCGATTGTAAAGAGCTGACGCTACTGTCGATTCGAAAAACAGCTCCCAGACATCTTGTAGATGCTCCTTGTTGAGGCGCATGGGGACGAACCATTCGTCGAACGCATTTTGCCAATAGAGTTCAATCCGGCGCCACTCGTCCGTGTCGGGCTCTGGCAGCCACGCTTCATCATTCCACTTCGGCGGCAGGTCGCGCTTGATCATCTGGAATCGCTGGCGGAACGTGAGGAAAGCATTGGTCTTCGCCTCGGCAAGAGCCCTCTTCTCGGCGTAGCTGGCACGGCGAAGCGCGAAGACCGCAACCACTAAGGAGGCGGCCGACAATATAATCGCGCCGAGATTGATAGAGTGTTCAAGAGACATAACGCTGTCCTCGCCGCCTAACGGAGGCGTTGAAGTCGCATGCGAAGCAATGCTTTCATCCGCGATGCGGGCCACAGGCGAGCGTGCAATCAGGTTTCCAGAGACAAACATGAAGGAATGTTTATCGGGAGCTCGGCTCGAACTCTTTGTAAGACGCCGTCACTCGTGAACATAAGCCCATTCTTCTATTCGCTCAATTCCACCACCGTATCCAGACTTCGGATAATTCTGTTTCGGGAAATACAGAAACTGATCCCAATTCACTAACCCAGATGAAGCAGACACAGTAACCACCCAGGCATTGCCCTCATAGCTGTTCCGGTCGTTTACCCTCTGATATTCATATTCAGGATATGCCCCCATTCCGGTCTTAGGTACTTGCGGCAGAAACTCTGGTGTTATCTGTTCAAGGTTCTCGGGAGGCTTTCCATATTTTGCTTCAAACCGATGTATTGCAAGAATCAACGGGCGACTACGCTCCGCGAGGTTAATGAATCCTGCTCTCCTTATTTGGAAGCCAAGTTGAAAGCATCCTATCCCGATGGCCAGATAAATCACGCAAAATATCAATTGGCGTAAAGACCTTTTGCGGTGAGATTTCCAAAGTGCACGAATAAGAAGCAAAGGCATAGCGAGGAATGTAAGCATCAACGGAAAGATTGCGAAAGTGGCCATAGCTAGCAGGAAATTAGTGCCAATCTTAGCGACTGCTAGAAAGTGTCCCAACACCCAGACGCCATTGATCAGGATCGAAGCTGCGATAGCAGTCAGCGTCGATCTAAGTACTGTTCCTGAGAAAGTTAGATTTAGCTCCATCTGACACAGGGGGGCCGTGGCGGTCGTTGCTCAATTAGTTACGGCGTTCGTTCGAGGATGACGTTGGACCCGTCTAAAGCGAATAGATCACGAACACAAACCCGTCCTTCGCCAGGCTATTGAGCGTCTTCATTTTTTCTTTCGAGGCGGGGTCGAGGTCGATACTCACCCTCTGCGCCGCAGCGTCGACATCAACCTGAAATGTGAAAGTCAGCACCTTATATTCGTATCGCTTGCCATCGTCGGGCGCTCTCTGTTCAAAAATCAAGTTGGTGTATCCCTGGTTGTCCGCGTAGATCACCCTGTAGCGGGCTCCGCTTGCTTGCAGACTTGCCAACTTCTGCTCGAAGTCCGTTCTCTTCTTTGGCAGGAGCTTCCAATTCTTCCTGGTCGTGGTGTGCACCCAGGCATATGTGACAGGCGTCGCCGTTTTCCCATCTCTTTTCATTAGGGCAAGTCGATTATTGATCAACGCCAATCGGTATCCCTGTTTCGCCAACTCATTGATTTTCGATTTCGAAGGATTGCCGCTCCAGACGTTACTCCCTATGACAGCCCGCACATCCTGCTTATCACGAAGGCGCCCGTCCTTCCCTTCGGTCTGCTCAATGAGAATCTGGTTATCCGTGAAGAGATGAGTCGGGAAAAACCCTTCGCCGAATTTCTGTTTGAGATCGTCTGCCAGCTTCGCGTTGCTGTCCTGCCATAGCAGAGCATATGGTGTCGGTTTCTCCACGCCTTTCTGCTTTTCTAACAGAAGCACGTATTTGGTTCTGCAATATTCGTTTCCGGAACCAGAATCGACGTCACAATAAATGGTGACCTCGAAATGGTCGACAAGGCGAAACCCTCGTTTCGATAAGCCCTCGTACTGACCATCTTTGCCACTTAGAGAAGAACCGACTTGGTCGGTCATAACCCAATCGTATTCGTACTGAACGCCGTCGAACTTAACCATGCCAACCGCAAGCCCACCGTAGCTAGCGGACACGAGCTTGTACCCTTGCGCGCCGGCCGTATTGAGTTGCTCGACGAAATTCTCAAACTCTGAACGCGTTGCTTTAACAAATGCATCATTGTCTTCTGGTTTGTTCGAATCATAGGAACCCTTGCCTTCATAGCTTCTCGCGAAGATGACTTTGTACTTGTCAGCAACTGGATCCACAGCACGGCTCGGCTCGTCAGCTGACTGGCTGGGCGATGGGGACTGAGAAGAGATAACCGTTGCCGGCGGCGTTTGGTTCCCTATAGCGGATTGAGCGGAAACGACGACGAATGGAGTCAAGCCTACAACTGCCAAGACCACGAGCATCCCGGCGTAGACTATGGTTTTTGTTACGGAGTTGTCTCTTGCTTTCATGCGTACTTACCTCGATCTGGCAGAGGTCAAAATTAGACTCGGCATGGACTCTTCAAGGGAACGATGAGCTTGGCGTTCTTCTGGCCCGTCGGATGTGCGCTCATAAACCCTGAGAGCACGTTCATACGCGACACTTTTGTCCATATGCGATCCACGTTCCCGCCTACGGAGCCAACGAACTTCTAAGTGTCAGTCATCCTGAAGTAGGCCACGTTCGCGGTAGAGATTGAGTTTGTTGTGCAGGGTCTTCAGACTGATTCCCAGCAGCACTGCGGCGCGGGTCTTGTTGTTCTTGGTTTTCTGCAAAGTACGCATGATCATTTGCCGCTCGAGCTCTTCCAGCGGAGTGCCAACGGGCAGGGTAATCGTATCTTCATCCCGCTGCCGCACGCGTTGCTCAATAGGATAGGGTGCGAAGTGGTGTCGCTCAATCTGTTCACCTGAGCAGATCACCACCGCACGCTCAATCACGTTTCGCAGTTCGCGCACATTCCCGGGCCAGGCGTGATACTGCAAGGCTGCGATAGCTCCGGAACTAAGAAAGCGTGCGGGCCGGTTGTGCTTCTCAGCCAACTGAGTCACCAGATGCTGGGCGAGGAGTGGTAGATCTTCTTTGCGGTCCCGGAGCGGTGGCAAGCCAATCCTAAATACATTGAGGCGATAGAGCAGGTCTTCTCTCAGGGTGCCGCTTTGGACAGCTTCCTCGGGGTTGCGGTTGGTTGCGGCCAGCAGGCGCACGTCCACGCTAATCTCTTTCCGACTCCCCAGGCGTCTGACGGAGCGTTCTTCGATTACCCGGAGCAGTTTTGCCTGCAACATGGACGGCATTTCCGCAATTTCGTCGAGCAACAGGGTCCCGGTATCTGCGAGCTCAAAGCATCCTTGTCTGCGGGAGGCTGCGCCAGTGAACGCGCCCTTCTCATGTCCGAAGAGTTCAGACTCCATCAGCGTCTCCGGGATCGCTGAGCAGTTGATAGCCACAAAGGGTCGATCTCGGCGAGGACTCTTTTGATGTAGCGTGCGGGCCACCAACTCCTTACCAGTTCCCGAGTCGCCAGTCAGTAACACTGAAGCGGAGGAGGGAGCCACCTGTTCTATCAGCGAGTAGATAGCGCGCATCGATTCCGACTTACCCACCAACTCACCGAATGCACCACGATCCTGGAGTTGGCGACGCAGCAGCTCGTTCTCACGTTTTGCATCTGACAGTTCAACTGCGCGGTCGAGTACGATTCGCAGCTTGTCAGCATCAATGGGTTGTTCGAAATAGTGGTAGGCGCCTTCCTGCTGAATCGCGTTCAGGGCCATCTCGATTGAGCCTTGATCTGTAACCAACACCACCGGAGTATCTGGATATAACGATCGGATTTCGCGGAGAAGACCAAAACCGTCCGAGTTCGAAACGGTAGTACCCGCGACGACTGCGGACGGCGTCGTGTCTCCAAAATGCTCGAGACCCTCGGCGTTGTTTCGAGCCAGAACTACATTGAAGTTCCAGCTAGTAACTAGTTCGCCGAGTGCTGCCCCACTCTGGGTATCCTTATCGATAATCAATATGCGGCGGGATGACATCGCTGGTCAGTGTAGCATGAAGTAAGAGTAGCTACTTTCGCTCAAAGTACTCAGCAATTGCGCGAGTTAATTCAGGGATGGTGAATTGCTCCGGCTGGATTTCCGTATGTAGTCCGTGTTCAGCGGCCGTTTGGGCGGTCACGTCCCCGATGCAAGCCACGGCAACTCCTTCCAGAACCGTACTCAAGTCGTGCGTGTCAAAGAGTTGGGCCAGATTCCGGACGGTCGAGGAACTGGTAAATGCTATGCAGTCCGCGCCTCCGGCAAGCATTGCAGAAATTCGGCCACGGTCCAGGTGATCCGGGATTATGGTGCGGTACGCCGGAACGACATCAACTCGGGCTCCCGCCTCGGCTAAAGCCTTCGGCAAGAAGTCCCGCGCCACTGCGGCCCTCGGAATCAGAAAATTCAAGCCGGTCAGCGCGTCGTAGCCACCAACGAACTGGATAAGTGCTTCGAACACGCCTTCTGCTTTGAAGTCCTGAGGGATGACATCGACATGGAGTTGCGCTTCCCGTAGTCTTTCGGCGGTTGCCTCCCCAATTGCACAAACTCGCAAGTCGTCGATTTCGCTAACCTCGTGTCCGTTCGCTTGGAAGCGTCTGAGGAAGTGGTCAACTCCGTTAACGCTTGTGAACACCAGCCAGTCATAGCCATAGAGATGGGTGATTGCCTCATCCAGTCGATCAAAACTCTCAGGTTCAACAACCTCGATGGTGGGGCAGGCAATCACCCGCGCGCCAAATTGTTCCAACTCGGCCACAAACTCGTCCGCTTGAGCCCGCGCCCGCGTGATAACCACGGTCCGTCCGGCAAGTGGTTTATTGTTGGCGCTCTTCTCTGGTGTTTCGCTAGCTACCATCACGAGAGTTCTTCTCAACTAACCTACCCATCTTTCATTGATCATTACCCGGGTGCCTTACTGCGCTGCCAGCAACCTGTTGCCGCCTTGCTGCAATAACTGGTGCGCCAATCGCGAGCCCAGTTCTTCCGCCTGCGTTGTTGGGGCGGTTAGTTTGCCTCTAACCACTTCGAGACCTAACGGATCGGCGATCAGTCCCTCAAGTACAAGTTCGTTGCCGGATACGACTGCATAGCCGGCTATAGGCAACTGGCAGCCACCGCCCAAAGCGCGGAGGAAGGATCTCTCCGATTCGCAAGCAAGCTGTGTGGGTGCGTGGTTAAGCGACCTTACCAGTGCGATGGTGGAATGGTCATCCGCGCGAGTCTCAACTCCCAACGCACCCTGGCCCACCGCAGGCAGCATCTCGTCAGTCTCTATTGGTGAGCTGATGCGACTTTCCAATCCCAAACGTCGAAGTCCGGCTGCGGCTAGAATTAGCGCGTCGTACTGTCCTTCGTCGAGTTTACGAAGTCTGGTGTCGACATTGCCTCTCAAGTCTTTGCTGACAATATCGCGGCGCAGATATTTCAGCTGAGCGAGCCGGCGGGGGCTTGAGGTGCCGACCACCGCATTTGGAGGCAAGTCATTCATCGATCTCAGCGATCGTCCTTGCGTGAGCACCAGGGCGTCGCGCGCGTCTTCACGCTCGCAGATTGCGGCGATCGTTAGGCGGTCGGGGAGGTTTGTCGGTAAGTCTTTTAGCGAATGGACCGCAAGATCAATTCGGCCAGCGAGCAATGCGTCTTCCAGTTCCTTGGTGAATACACCTTTGCCGCCGATTACTGAGAGCGGCTCCGTCTTCATGTCTCCGCTTGTTTTAATGATCTCGATTTCAGCACTGACTTCCGGATGCAGACGGCAAATGAGCGACTGTGTCCATTTCGCTTGCCAGAGCGCAAGCTTCGAACCACGCGAGCCGATTACCAGGATATTTTTCATTACGGGAGAGGTACTGAGCTCTTAACGTGGGCCAGCACCGAGAAAGAATCAATCTTCGAGATCCAGCAATTCACGCCAGGCCTGAATGTTCTCATCGTCGCTGTCGAGGGATCTTCGCATGCGGTCAATCAGGGGATGAGAGATCTTGTTCACGGCAGAAAGCAAGAGGGCTTCGATCGCGCGTTCCTGTGCGGGCGTTAACGGTCCCAGCCGGTTGCGTTGCCGGATCATCTCAGAGCGAGCAATGTCCTGAAACTTTTGGCGCAGAGCGCCAATCGAAGGTCCGATCTCCATTACTCGCAACCGTTGTTGAAACTGCATCACTTCGGAGTTGACGATCAATTCTGCTCGCTCAGCTTCGCGTTCCCGCTCCCTGATATTTGAGGAGACCACCGACTCGAGATCGTCGATGTCAAAAACGAAAGCATTGGGAAGGCCGCCAATTGCGGGATCGAGGTTCCTGGGCACGCTGATGTCTATGAAGAACGCAGGACGATTGCGTCTGCGATTGAGAGCCTCGCGGGCCATGTTTGCCGTCACTACATATTCGTCCGCTCCGGTCGAGCAGATGACTATGTCTGCCTCCGGAAGGAAATCAGCGAGTTTTTCAAAGCTCACGGCTTCTCCGCCAAACTCCTTCGCGAGACGTTCGGACGACTCCTCAGTTCGGTTCGCAATCAGCACTCTCGACACTCCGGCATTGATGAGGTGACGAGCTGAGAGTTCGGCCATCTCGCCGGCGCCGACCAGGAGTACTGACTGTCCCTTGAGCGATCCAAAGATCTTCTTGCCGAGTTCAACCGCCATATAACTGATAGAAACGGCGTTCGCGGCGATTCCCGTCTCACTCCTGACACGCTTGGCCACGTGGAACGTCTGGTGTATTAGTCGATTGAGAACCCGGCCGGCCGTGCCCGCTTCCAGTGCAACTGAATACGCCTTTCTGACTTGTCCCAGCACCTGCGGCTCACCAACAACCATTGAATCAAGGGAAGAAGCCACGCGGAAAATGTGGCGCACGGCCTGATCGTCGATGTGGCTGTATGAATGGTCTCGAAACAGATCCTGGGGCAAACGTCGCGACTGGTTGAGAAAGTTGGTGATTCGCTCGTGGCTCTGGGGTATTTGCTCGCTGGTGGTTGCGGTTAACACTTCCACGCGGTTGCAAGTCGATACGATCAATCCTTCGCGCACCACCTCGCCGTCGACGAGTGACCGCAGGCCCTCGGCGCAAGCTGCTTCTGAGAACGCCAGCAGCTCCCGCACCTCCACGGGAGCGGTCTTGTGATTGACTCCTACCAGTACTATTGACATGGTTAAGAACAGTTCAACGGTTAAGAGGGCTACCGAACGTTGTCCGACACCCAGCTCAGAGCAGGTGTGAATGAGAGGTCGGGGCTGTCAAAAGGTCAACCGCTATGGAGTGTCAGCGCTTCATGGTCAGCCGAATACGTGATAGCCTCCCATCCATCTTGCACCAACAAAGGTGAATAAGACGAGCACGAACCCGGCCACTCCCAACCAGGCCGCACTCCGGCCCCGCCAATGAGCCGTTGAGCGATATACAATCAGCGAGAGATAGAGCAACCAGGTCAGTAAGGCGAAGACCTCTTTGGGGTCATTGTGCCATAAAACCCCGTACCGTGACGACGACCAAAGCATGCCGCTCGCAATGCCAATCGTCAACAGTGCCAGGCCAATCGCGGCGCCACTGGTGGCAATTTCGTTGAGAGTCGTGAGCGAGGGCAGCCGATGAAAGATGGCGCTGAAGGTCTTAAGCTTCAGCTCTCTCTCCTGCACCAGGTACATCCCGCTGGCGATGAAGACCACGAAGAAGGCAGCGTAAGCAAACAGCAGCAGAGTTGTGTGAACTGGAAACAGCCACGTACCAGAGAAGCCCAGCTGCTGAGCGCCCCCGGGCGAACCGATTAGCAGCGCCAGAAAGACCAGAAATGAAACCTCTGGCAGCATGAACGTTCCCAGGGCGTAGGTCCCATACCGAAACCTCACCAGCGCGTAACCGCCTACCATAGTCCAGGCCAGAAACGAGAGAGTCTCGGGAAACGAGAAGAGCGGATAATGACCGTCAATAAACCAATCAGCAGCCAGAGCGACGGTATGCAGCACGAACCCGATAGTCATAGCCCAGTCGGACACCCGCTGCAGCACCCGGCGCTTGTTAACAAAAGCGAGCACTGAGTGGATTGCAGAAACTACGTAAGCGGCAAGGACTGCGAGTAAAAGTGATCTCATCCTGGTTGAAGGATCCTGCCCGGTATTCTAGTTCATTGCCTCGCCTTCATCAAAGTAGCACTTAATCGTTGTCACGGGAGGCAGTAAACCGCTATTCTTGACGTGCCCGTCGTAGGTAGTAACAACCTACCTGACCTCTCGGTAAGCGCGAATACAATGATTGCTGAAAACCGCAGTAGAGATTTGACCCTAACCGCAGTAGCGCACATTTTACTGCTGGCGTTGGTCTGTGTCTCATTGCCCGTTGGCGGCAGCGCCCAGGTGGGTCGCTCCGAGCAAAGTCAGAGCCAGAGAGCTCCAACGCAGGAACCCGCGCAACAGAAGCCGCCGGCTTCCCCACCCGAGGATCAGAAAGAGGTCGAGACTCTCAAAATCGAAACGGATCTGGTAACCGTACCGGTCATCGCCACCGATCGAAACGGCGCTTACATACCGGATCTAGCAAAGAACGACTTTTCGATATCTGAAGATGGTGTCGCCCAGGAAATAGCTTTCTTTGCCACGATCAGCGTGCCATTTCACGTTGTCCTGATGCTCGACACGAGTGGGAGCACCCAGGATAAGATCGGGTTGATCCAGCAGGCAGCAGCTGCCTTCGTCGAGCAGCTCCAAACCAGGGATCGAGTCAAAGTGATCTCGTTTGATGATCGGGTTCATGACCTCAACGCCTTTACCGCCGATCGGTCGGCCTTGAAGGCTGCGATCTATCGCACGCGTTCCGGGCAGGGCACCAAGCTCTACGATGCATTTACGCTGGCGCTTTCATCCCTGAACGGAATTCAGGGTCGGAAAGCAATTGTGATCTTCACTGATGGCGTCGACTATCATAGCGACTACGCGACTTCCGATGGGACGTTGCGAGGTTTGGATGAAGCGGGCGTATTGGTTTACCCGATTCGTTACAATACCCGTGAAGCAACTGAACGCCTGGCTCGGCAACAATCGGATCAAGCTCCGCAGTTACCCACGATCGACGCAATCCGAACACCTCCCTCGGGCACGACCGCCCCGACGTTTCCGAGCGACGATCCCGGCGCGATTCCCAGTACCAGCCCACGCAACAAGACAGGACCTTTGGGTCTGCCGCTGCCGGACGAGATCCTGCGCCGGCGCCAGGAAGACGAGCGCAATCGTCGGGATCGAGATCGCTTACCTACCGATGGGCTACCCCCCGTCACCGATGGGCGACAGGGGCGCAGTGATACGCGTGGACAATGGCCCGATCGAGGAAATGAACCGAACGCGGCACCTGGTAGTACTGCAAGGCGCGGCCAGGATTCAATCGGCATGCTACTAGACCACCTGTATTCCACGGCAGACAGTTATTTGAAAGCTCTTGCCGAAAAATCCGGTGGGCGTTTGGTGCGCGCGGATAATCTGGGATCGCTTCCTGAAGCGTTCGCCAACATCGCCGGCGAGCTGCGCACACAATATTCAATTGGCTATTACCCTACCAACAAGGCTCGCGATGAGAGTTATCGAAACATCAAGGTCAACAGCACTCGCAAGAACGTAGCGATTCGGGCCCGCCCCGGCTATCGTGCACCGAGTGGTGGTTGATATGCCCAACCGAGACGACGCCTGGGAATTGTTATGTGAGTACACCAAGGGTGACAGCCTGCGTAAGCATGGACTGGCAGTCGAGGCCGCAATGCGCGCGGCGGCTAAACGTTACGGCGCGGCGGACGCTGATGTGGATGAGTGGGGACTAGTTGGACTCCTGCATGATTTTGATTACGAAATGTTCCCCACTCCGGACCAGCACCCTTTCACCGGCGCCAACATACTCTGCGGACGCGGTTACTCTGAGCGGATGATTCGGGCAATCATGGGCCACGCAACCTATACCGGCGTACCGCGTGACACTGACTTGGCACGCGCCCTCTTCGCTACCGATGAGCTTTGCGGATTTCTGGTGGCTTGCGCACTGGTGCGACCGAACAAGAGTCTCGATGATCTGGAAGTTTCTTCCGTGAAAAAGAAGCTGAAAGACAAAGCCTTTGCCCGTTCAGTCAATCGAGATGATATCCGGCTCGGGGTGGAGGAGTTGGGAGTTCCCCTTGAAGATCATATTCGCTTTGTTATAGACGCGCTGCGGCCGGTGCAAAAAGAGATTGGATTGAATTCGATTCAGACTTCAATTGGGACTTCGTGACGCTTGTCGCCAACCCTTAACCAACGTTACGCGGTGCATCCTGCGGCGGTTGTGATGGTGTCGCGTGCGAAGTTAAGAGTGAAGCCATGATGAGAATTGCCAGGCTCAGGAAGACGCCGAGAATACCGGTCAAAAGTGCCTGGGTCTTGCGCCGCCGAGCAGTATGTCGGTAAACGAAAATAGCGGCCACCACGACAGTGACTACCGGCAGAATGAGGGTCGACGCAACTAGGAGATCAGGCGCCGAGAGTCCGTTGAGCGAGGAAAACTTTCCCAGGATGATGGCGATTGAAGCGCCCGAACCTACAACGGCCGAGAGGAACGCGGCAATCAGTACCAGCTTCAGGCGCATACCATCTGATCCTTTGGCGGAGGGCTGTGAAAACCCTGGCTTGTTTGAAGCAGTA
>JAMQPI010000538.1 GCA_023717565.1 Pyrinomonadaceae bacterium
CGCTTCGACATGCGCTTCGCCCGGACGATGTGGATTTACGATAACGTGCGCGCCGGTTCTTCAGTGCTTGACCTCGGCTGCGGTGCCGGGATGCTGGCGCTACTAAAACGCAAGGGAATTACACTGACGGGAGTTGATCTCTCACCTGAGTGCGCTCAGTCGGCGCGGCGTAACGGCTACGATTCGACTTTCAGCGCGGATCTCTCCCACCTGCCACTCCCGGACGCGAGTTTCGATTATGTCATCAGTCTAGATGTGATCGGTCACATCGGTTTTGAAGAAAAGGATGCGGTGCTTGCCGAAATCAAGCGAGTGCTGCGTCCCGGTGGCGTCACGATGCACGGCATTGAATGTATAGATCGTCGCGCGCAGAAGTCTTACGACGAAATGAGTGCGGAGGAGTTGCGCCGGTTCGTCGAGGTTGACGGGCACGTGGGACTGGAGGAGGAACAGGAGCACACTGCTCGATTCCGGCGCTTCTTTGATCACGTCGCATCGGAGCCGCGCTACACACTTTGTCTCAGCAGCGAGGAGTTCATAAAGCAGGCAGACAAATACGGCCTAAATTTTGAGCCGGATTTTCTCGACTACCTGCGCGGACTCTCCTTCAAGGAGCGTCGGGCCTTCGACCTGGCGATGGGTTATGTGTTTGGAAAGATTTCCGACCTGCAGATTTCCTTACCGAAGGGCGGGCTTTACCTCTTTTTGAAAGCTTCAGATCAGACTCTGGGACCGTTTTATAACGAGCATCGCGACCGCCGGGCGCTGCTAGCACTCGACGAGGCTGACGACACTGCGCTGGTTACTTGTCTGGATCGGGGCAAAAGTGCGAAGTTCGACGATGGCTGGTTCGAACCAAATATCCTGCCACCAGTTGCGCGCTGGATGAGCAGACGCGGTCGAGTGTCGTTCAGCGCTGAGAAGCTTTCGGAAGTCAGTCTTGATCTGACGACGCACATGCCAGACCTCGGAGCTCAACCCCTTGGGCTGGAAGTCTTCCTGAACGGAACAAAGCTCTCCGCCTTTTCACTCTTCCAACACTCCTGGTTAAACCTGCGCGTCCCCGTCCCCGAGACGTTGAGCCTGAAAGCGGCTGGGAAGTTTGAGATGGAAATCCTCGCGGACCGCACATGGCAACCGCGGCCATGGGGCGACGAGACGCGCGACGATCGCGAGTTGTCCATCGCGGTCTGCAACATTGTGGTTAAGTAAAGATATTTTTGATTTTAGATTTCTGATTTTTGATTTAGAGCCACGATCTGAGTCAAGTTTGTTACTCGGCAATCAAAATCTAAAATCCAAAATCTAAAATCCACATGGTCTGCAACATTCTTATCTGCACCACACAGGTTCCGTTCACCAGCGGTGGTGCGGAGTCTCACGTTGAGGGACTAAAGCGAGCTTTCCAGGCCGGAGGCTACCAGGCCGAGGTGGTGGCGTTGCCGTTTAAGTGGTATCCCCCGTCCGAGATCATGCGCGGAGCGCTGGCGTGGCGCCTGCTTGACCTGACCGAGGCGAATGGGAAACCCGTCGACCTGGTCATCGGAATGAAGTTTCCCGCCTACCTGGTTGCGCACGAGAGAAAAGTCCTGTGGGTCATGCACCAATATCGCGCGGCTTATAACCTCTGGGGCACGGCGTTTGACGATCTCTCAACCTATCCCGAAGGCACGCGCGTGCGAGAATGGATACGTCAGTGCGACACCCGCTTCATCCCGGACGCAAAAAGAGTCTTCGCTAACTCAAAGACGGTCGCGGAACGACTCAGACGCTACAACCAAATCGAGAGTGAACCGCTCTATCATCCACCGCCTCGCTGCGAGCAACTCCGCTGTGGTGAACAGGGCGATTACATCTTCTATCCCAGTCGTCTGGAACCGCAGAAGCGCCAGGAACTCTTGATTGAAGCAATGAAGTTTGCCCAGACTCCTGTTAAGGTCGTTCTGGCCGGCAACTCGTCCAACATCAAGCATTACCATGCGCTGATCAAACAGCACGGAGTCGGCGAACGAGTAAAACTGCTCGGGTTCGTTTCGGAGCCGGAGATGATCGAGTTGTATGCGAACTCTCTGGGCGTTTGTTACCTGCCCTTTGATGAAGACTATGGCTACGTTACGCTCGAAGGAATGCTTTCGGGCAAGCCGGTCGTGGTGCCGCGCGACGGTGGCGGTGCGACAGAGTTTGTCGAGCATGACCAGGATGGTTTCGTCGTCGAACCCGAGCCGCACGCCATTGCCCAATCTCTCGACGCGCTTTACCTGGATCGAGAGCGGGCCCGAAAGATGGGCCTGCGCGGACAGGAGAAACTTCAGTCCATGAACTTATCGTGGCAGCACGTGGTCGAGCGCCTCATCTCCGCAGCATAATCAGGATGCTTTCGGCACCAAATCAAAAGCGAGCGTTACCGGGTCGTAACGAGATGCTTTTGCTGGCGGCTGCTCTGCTGGTTGCGGCGATCTATTTCAAAGACGTTGGGAAAAACCCGGTCGGCTTCTTCGTAGATGAAGCTTCGATTGCTTATAACGCGCACACAATCTCGCAGCACGGCACAGATGAATATGGTTATTTTTTTCCGCTCTACTTTCGGGCCTTCGGTGAATATAAGAGCCCGGTCTACATCTACGGCCTGGCGGCAGTTTTCTGGTTTACCGGGCCCAGCATTCTTGCCAGCCGCTTGTTGAGCGCGGTAGCGGGTCTGGCTGCTGCGATTTTGATCGGACTCCTGGGGGTGCGACTGACCGATCGTCGCATCGGGGGCTTCCTCGTCTTTATCTCTGCGGCCCTCACACCGTGGATTTTTGAGATCAGTCGTCTCGTGTTTGAAGTAGCGCTAATCCCAGCACTGCTGGCGTTGTTCCTCTTGCTTCTATACCGAGTCTCAAAGAACGAGCAGTGGTCGTGGCGTACCTCCGCGGTGCTCGGCACATCGCTGGGGTTGATGTTCTACACATATTCCGTAGGTCGCCTGCTGGCCCCGCTCTTCGCACTTGGTCTTGTTTTCTTCTTTACGCGAAAACGCTGGCGCGGCGTTGTGCTCACCTGGGCTGTCTTCGGTTTGACTCTCTTGCCGTTTGCCGTGTTCACGTTGCGTCACCCTGGCGCGCTTGGTGAGCGCTACAAATACGTTACGTTCGTCAAACCTGAGCACACACGCACGCAGATCCTGGGCCGCTTCGTCAAAAATTACGCGGGCAACTTTAGCCCGCGGAGCTGGTTGGTCTCCGGCGACCCGGAACCGCGACATCACCTGCCCGGCATGGGAAGCTTGCTTGTCGGTGTGGTTATCCTGGCGGCGCTGGGAATCGTGGTGGTGCTGGCATGGCACCGGTCCGAAGCCTGGTGGCGATTTATCCTGTACGGTCTGGCAGTATCACCAATACCAGCATCACTAACGCTCGACCATTTCCACACACTTCGCCTCGTCGCTCTGCCCGTCTTTCTACTGGTGCTAACGGCGCCCGCGATCGAATTCTTGCTCAGCTACAATTTTGAGTGGCGAGCTGCGCGTCGGGCAACGCTCACCGCAGTGATTCTTACAGTCGTGCTGCAAGGTCTCTTTTTTCAGTGGCGCTTTCGCGTGTCGCTACCGCGTGAAGATGCCTTCGACAGCTATTACCAGGAACTTCTCTTCACGGCCTTGCGGCGCCCCGAGCGTCCGATAAATCTCCTCGACAAGACTCCGGCAGCGTACGTCTACGCCTATTGGTATGCCACCCTGCACAAGGTGGATGTAAACAACTTTCGTCGCGTCTCGGTCAACGAACCGCTGGCGACTGGCAGCCTCGTCATTAGCCACGAACTGCCCTGCACCAATTGCGAGATCATTCTCGCGCGCGGTCAGTTCCAAGTTTACGTGCAGAATGGTCATGAAGTCAGTACCGTAGCGCGGTAGCGTCGGGTCGATCTACGCAACACGACTCCTGGCGAACGTTGGACCCGACGCTACCGCGCTACGGTACTGACTTCATGACACTCGGTTGCGTTGTCACACAGTCGC
>JAMQPI010000028.1 GCA_023717565.1 Pyrinomonadaceae bacterium
CTCGGCTTCGGCCAGACGCGCCAGGCGCAAGCTTTCTTCTTCGGCCTGCCGTCGACGAGCGCGGAGGAACAACAGCCACGCAATCAGCAGCGCCTCGATGATCACCGCTGCGACGAGACCAAGGATGTACCATTTGTACAATTCCCAGAAGGACGGCTGCCTGAACCTGACAACGGTACCCGGTGGAAGAGTCTTCTCGCTGATGCCAAAACGCTGGAGTTCGCGCCAGTCGACAGCCATGACGGTTGGCGCAGTTTCCTGTGGAATATTTTCCGGCCTTTCACCGGCTAGAACACGCAGACTCATCGCTCCGATTCGGCTGCCTATCCCTTCAAAGCTGAGCAGGTTGCCACCGGTAATCCCGAGACCCATGAGCGTATCTGAGTAACCGTATATCGGAGCGTTGGAGGCAGGCGCAATCAGCGAGATGGCCTCCGGTCCGGAATACCTATTCCCCGCTTTGTCGCGCGTGAACAGCAGGAAAATCACGACTGACGTTTTGTCCAGCGCGGCGAGCTCGCTCCTTAATTCTTCGATTGTCTGGCCGGTGAGGTAGGAAAACTGCGCGCGGCTTTCGTACTTGCGAAAGTCAGCCTGCGCCCTTTCCCTTTTCAGGGTAGCCTCTGGGCCAAAGCCGGATATGACCACGACTTTCCGTGTGTCGGGGTTTAAGGCCAGAGCGAAGTCCAGTGTCTTATTTGGATCCAGGTCTGCCCAAACCCCGGTGATGTTCGGCCCCAGGCTACGATTCGTGGCCTCGCGTTCGCTGTCGAACTCATAGAAGATTTTAGGGATATTTGCGAAGAACCCGGGATCTTTCTGCAATATTATTCGCACCCGTGGAGCGACCATGGAGAGAATCAAGTCAAATTTCTTATCGGCATACTTTTGTTTCAGGTAGCTGGCCAGTTGTTCATCGCCGCTCTGCGACTCAGGCGGCTCGATCAGACCTTGCTGAAGCTCGTAAGTGACCTCGATGCGAGATCGCGAACCAGTTCGTAAGGTTGACACAATCTTCCTGGTCATTATCGAGAAGCCGGCATAATTTGGATCGGATCCTGAGAGGATGAGAACCCTCTTGACCTGCTCCTGGGCCGAAGCGGTCAGGGACAAGAAGAATAGTGTGAGTGTTAGTAAAGGTAAGCAGACCAACCGCCTGATACTCCGACCTGAGAGGTTTCTTAGGCGCGAGGAGTTGGACCCGTCGGAGTCGGGAGTTCTGTTTGGATCGGCAGGTCGGGGGAACCTCATGACTACAACACCAACTTTTTTGGCCGGTGTGATGGCCCGGCATTTTGGGTGGTCGCTTAGTCCTGACTTACGATGCCGACACACCCTTCAGCGACTCACCTAGAAGAGCAGTCTCAAGGCGAACTGTATTTGTCGTGACGAACCTGATTCACCGGTTGGGAATCGCGTGTTCGTGATTCGTCCAAAGGATGGGCTGCCGACCGTATTGCCGGGCTGTCCTAAGTTCGCGCGATTAAAAATATCGAAGAACTCAGTCCGGAATTGCAGGCGGAGCGCATCGCCGAATTTCGTGGTTTTGGTGATCGAAAAATCTGTATTGTTAAATGTGGGCCCGATGACCACGTTTCGGCCCAGGTTGCCAAAGCGCGTGACCGGCGCAAATACCGAAGTGTCAAACCAGGCGTCAACGCGGCCCACAATATTGATCGGACTGCTCACATCGGGTCTGAGTGTGCCCGCCACGCCGTTCACCGTGCTGTTCGTAGTGACTATGTTTACCGGGTTGCCGCTTTGTAATTGCACGATAGCGGCGAACTGCCAGCCTTCCACCAGCTGATTACCTCGAAATGGCAAACCGTATATTGCGCTAACGGCCAACCGATGACGAGCGTCAAAGTCAGACAATCCGCGGCTGCCCACAAGGTCGTAGCTGTTTTGGGCCACGATCCCTCCGCTGCTGAACGAATTGTAGTCAAGTGACTTGGACCATGTATACGAAGCGTCGACTTGCACGTTATTAGTGAGCCGCCTCGTGGCCGTCACCCAAAGAGCGTTATAGCTGGAGTTGCCAGTGCCCTCAACCTGGGTGATGTTGCCCAGCGGCGTTCCCGGCAGTATCGGGCTGGAAAGAGACAACGCCGGATACGGGCGGACACCGTTCACCACCTGGTTGAGGTTGCGTCGAGTGATCAAGTTTGTGCCCTTCGAGCCAATGTAGCCAACCATCAAAGCAAATTCTGAAAATTCGTGTTGCGCGTTCAAGTTCCACGACTGCATATAGGCGTTATCGAAGTCATGGTCCACCGTCTGTGGCGCCAGCCCCGCTGGACGGGCGACGTTGATGGCGTTGTCTAACCGGACCGTGCCGGTGAAAGTTAGTGGGATTGCCAAAGGAGGATTCCCACTCGTAGGGGAAACGATACTGGTCATTGGTTGGTCGACGTAGATCCCGTACGCTCCGCGCAGCACGGTTTTGCCGTTTCGGAAGGGCGTCCAGGCGACACCGACGCGCGGTTGAAAGTTCTTGTTGTTCTCGCGATAGACCGCATCAAGGTCAGTTCCGACACGCACGAGCGAGGCTGTGCTCGGATCGAAGACGATGAAGCGATCGTCACGCTCGCTCGGCGTCATGTTCCATTCGTAACGCAGGCCGAGCTCAAGGGTAAGATCCGGTCGCGGTTTGTAATTATCCTGGACAAAAAATCCCAATGCTCCTTGAGCTATGTGGCTGGTCTGGTTGCCCAACGTCACACTGAAAGAGTTTGCCGTGCCGGCCAGAAAGGCAGCGACGGTGGCGAAGTTGAAGGAGCCGGTGCCCTGACGGAAATTGTTGGTGAGAAACTGTCGGTACTCACCGCCGATTTTTAGCGAATGCGGGCCGTAGAGCCAACTCATAGTATCTGCCACGACAAAGGTCGTATCGTTGCGTCCCGACGGCTGGGCGGCCGGACCGCCAAAATTGAGACCGCCACCGGCGACGTTGATCTGGGGCAAGCCGATCGGTTGATTGACACCGTTAAGAATTCCGAAATCCGCCGGGTTGAGTTGCGCATTCGGCGTGCTTCTCGAAGAAAAGCGATTGAAGCCGGCGCGGGCTTCGTTAACGACGTTGGTAGCGAATGTGTGGGTCAGATTCAAGGTAAAGATTTGCCGCAGCGCGCGGCTGGTGTGACCAAAGCCAGGGATGGTGCTACCAGTCCGGTTTGGCTCCCTGGTTTCTGCGCGTTGAATGGCGTGATAGCCATGCAGACTGGTTCGTTCACTCAGATTGTAGCTAATATCCGTCGTCCACTGGTCGACGTTGACAGGGGCGCTCGCCGAACTGATGAAGCGCGGCGTACCCGATGAGTCGACGAGGTTCGCGCGCGGGATCAAGCCAACCAGCTTCGCCACCACTGGATCCGTCACCGATGCGCGCTGCGCGTCGCTAAGCACAACACTGTTGAGGTTGAGTCCCTGACGCTGGCGCAGACCCTCGTACGAGGAGAAAAAGAAGACCTTCTTTTTAATGATTGGGCCACCGAGGTTTCCACCAAACTGGTTGCGCTTGAAGGGCGCCGGCTGTTTCGAGGTGAATTCGAAAAAGTTGCGGGCGTCAAGCACATCGTTTCGAAAGAACTCAAACAATTCGCCGTGAAATTCATTGGCGCCGGACCGCGTGGCTATATTGACGATGGCGCCCGAGCTTTGACCGTATTGCGCGCTGAAGGTTGAGTTGTCGAGTTTGAATTCCTGTATGGTATTGATCGGCAACTGGAAGCTAATCGAACTGAACGACAGGTTGTTGAGCGTAATGCCATTAACCATGTAGTTGACGGTTTCCTCCCGATTGCCGCCAGTGTTGATGGCCAGCGAGCCCAATCCCCGGCTTGGTGACGCCGAGAAAGCACCTTGAGGGGGTGTGACGGATCCCGCTACCCGCAAGCCCAGATCCAAAAAGTAGCGCCCATTCAGTGGCGTTTCCTGAACCATGCGTTGATCCACGACGTGCCCCACTGCCATGGTCGATCGGTCGATCAAATCACGATCGGTCTGCACAGTTAACATCTGCGAAACGTCGCCCACTTGAAGTTGAAAGTTATGCGTGACTCTTCGCCCAACCTCGAGCGTCGAACTCTCGATGATCTGCGTTTGAAACCCTGGGGCCCTGAGCTCAATGCGATATGAGCCAACTGGCAGAGCGACAATTTGATATCTGCCGTCTCCGTCCGTCACTGCGGCGCGCCTGATACCATAATCCCGGCTGACTGCGGTGATCTCAACTCCCGGCACAATGGCCCCGTGCTGATCGTTGACTTGCCCTTCGATGGACGCCGTGGATTGTGCGTGGACAGAACTGCAGAGCAAGATAACAGCGAACGGTGCCGCTGTTGTGATGAGACTCGCAATAACTCCGGTTAACTGTTTGTAAGGCCTCATGATTGGCCCTGATGCAAGAGCTGGGTCAAACAACGCGCCGATAAGGAAAAAGTGTACGCCGACTCCGCACCCGGCCCCAACTTCGAATTGATGTCTGACGATTCGCGATACGAGGTCATAACCGGGTAGGAACGGTTAGTCTTTCGGAACGGGAAGGGCGCAAGGTTTCGGTTCTCACGTGCGCACAACGCCCCCGAAACCAGACCCGCCGCCGGCTCGAGAGTAACCAACAGTACTCATCTTGGGGCGAGCACTTAGAGACTCCACATTAGTGAGGGTCTCGATATCATGCAACTGTCAGTTCTGACAGGCGTACGGAAAAGCTGGCAGGCTATAGAGTAGCATGGAAGTCGAGATCGCGTGGGACGTTGAGGCTCGGTTCCCCTTCTCTCCTAGAGAGGTAATCAATGTTGAACAGGTAGAGATTGAGGAGAGGCCTTGTTAGAGACCCCGGAGCGAGGGCTGCCTTCATGCTATCCGCCGCCCATTCCCTGTAGATCGCTCATCTCTGCTAATTTCTGATCGTCCGCATCAGGAAACATCCGCCTGGACGAACTCGCCAGCAAACTCAGTTCTTTGCGCAAGCGGGCAGCGCGATGATCGGGCAAGTTAGCAATCAAACCATCGAGCATGGCTCGCAGACGACGCATGACCTGAATACTGTCACGCCCGTACTGGCGAATTTCGGTAACCGCTAAATCAACAAAAGCTTCCCAATCCGGCGTGCGATACAGCAGTCGGACCTGCCCGGCGCGATCTCTTGCCTGGCCTTCGGCCAGATAACGCTTGCCAACGTCACGCAGCAAGTGATGGATTTGATCGATGGCGAGCACGGCGGTAGTCGGATCGTTGATTGCCGGAGACAACGCCTTGGAGGCAATATCCACGACAATGCGAAAGGCAAACATCGGATCTTGTTCCATGGTGCGTTCCGACCCGAACGCTACTGAATCGCGTAACGCGTCCTCCGACAGATCCTCGCCGCCGCTGAAAATGCGGAACAGCGGGTCGCCCGCCGCCACGAAGTCTCCCACTTCCGGTATTAACTCAATCAGACAGTTCGAGCGCTCGGCCAGAATCGTCAGTCCCTTTAGATCAAATGCCAGCACAGCGCCGTCTTCGGTATTGTTGATGGTTCGAGTGGACTCGCCGGCGAGAATCTTGATGGGTTGAGAAGGAGTCGAGTGGTGTTCATCGAGTAGTTGCGGGTAAACGTCCCGGATGACATCGCGTCCAATCAGGGCGACATACTGCAATACATCGCTTGGTCTGAGTGTCTTGCCGATCCGATCGACGAAGTAGATAAACAATGCCAGGTTCAGGAGGAAGCCGTAGGCCGCTAGATATGTCGTCACCAGCGGTACGCTTTCCTCGATGCGGACCAGGACCGCA
>JAMQPI010000137.1 GCA_023717565.1 Pyrinomonadaceae bacterium
GGACGGCAAGCTGCATCCTTTGCAGGACGGATTCTGCCAGGAGCACGGTCTGCAATGCGGCTTCTGCACTCCCGGAATGCTGATGACCGGATACGCTTTCCTCGGCGCGAATACTAATCCGAACGATGATGAAATTCGCCACGCCATTTCCGGCAACCTCTGTCGCTGCACCGGGTACGTCAACATCGTTAAGGCCTATCAGTATGCCGCGCAGAAGATGCGCGAGGGAGGTGCCTGACATGACGCCGAGAACATCACCTGAAATTGGTGGGATGGGCCATTCGGTAAAGAGAAAAGAAGATCCGCGCTTCATTCGCGGCCAGGGTAATTATGTAGACGACGTCGTGCTGCCGGACATGCTCTATTTAGATATCGTCCGCAGCCCTTATGCCCACGCAACTATCAAGAACATAGACATATCAAAAGCCATGGCGATTCCCGGCGTGCTTGCGGTGATCACTGGCCAAGACCTCGAGAAGTACAACCTGCACTGGATGCCAACGCTGATGTCGGATACGCAGATGGTGCTTCCGGTCGACAAGGTGATGTATCAGGCACAGGAGGTTGCGGCCGTGCTGGCAACCGATCGATACATTGCAGCCGACGGAATGGACGTTGTCGAAGTTGATTACGATCCCTTGCCGGTTGTGGTCGATCCCAAGAAGGCGCTGCTGCCTGACGCTCCCGTGCTTCGCACCGACAAGAAAGACAAGAAAGACAATCACATCTGGCACTGGGAATGGGGTAATCGCGAGGCCACCGATCAACTCTTCAAAGATGCCGAGGTCACTGTAAAAGAGGACATCTACATCCCGCGCATTCATGTCTCGTCGATCGAGACCTGCGGTTGCGTCGCCCACTTCGACAAGGTTAGGGGAAAACTAACTGTTTGGATGACTACTCAGGCGCCGCATGCCATCCGGACCGTGTTTGCGCTCGTCGCCGGACACGTCGGGCTCTCGGAAGAGAAGATTCAAATCATCTCCCCAGACATCGGTGGCGGATTTGGTGGCAAGGTTCCGGTATACCCAGGCTACGTGATTGCCGTCGCGGCCTCGGTGCTGACAGGTAAGCCCGTCAAGTGGATCGAGGATCGGATGGAGAATCTGCAAGCCGATTCGTTCGCGCGCGACTATCACATCACCGCTGAGTTGGCGGGCCAGAAGGACGGCAAGCTGACAGCGCTCCGCATCAAGACCATCGCCGATCATGGCTACACTGATGCGGCCGCGAATCCCTCAAAGTTTCCCGCCGGACTTTTCCACGTTTGCACCGGGTCCTACGATCTAAAAGCCGCTCATGTGGAAGTCGACGGCGTCTACACGAATAAACCGCCAGGCGGTATTGCTTATCGCTGCTCTTTTCGCGTCACCGAAGCCGTCCACACCATCGAACGCATGGCTGACCTGATGGCCCACGAACTGGGGATGGATGCGGCTGAATTTCGAATGAAGAATTTTATCAAGCCAGAGCAGTTTCCCTATAAGTCCGCGCTTGACTGGGAGTATGACAGCGGCAATTACGCCGGCGCACTGCAATTGGCAATGGACAAGATCGGATATCCCGAGCTCAGGAAAGAACAGGCTGAGAAACGCGCCCGCGGGGAGTTGATGGGGATTGGTATTAGCAGTTTCACCGAGATCGTCGGCGCCGGCCCATCCAAGCACTTCGACATCCTGGGTATCAAGATGTTCGACAGCGCCGAAATTCGCGTCCACCCAACGGGCAAGGTCATCGCTCGCTTCGGCACCAAGTCTCAAGGACAGGGACATGAAACTACGTATGCGCAGATTGTTGCCGAAGAACTTGGTTTCCCAGCGAGCGATGTTCTAGTCGAAGAGGGGGACACTGATACGGCGCCCTATGGGCTGGGAACGTATGCCAGCCGCAGCACCCCGGTCGCCGGCGCAGCCTGTGCAATTGCCTGCCGAAAAATCAAAGACAAGGCGCGGAAGATCGCGGCCTACCTGCTCGAGGCTCATGAGGACGACCTCGACTGGGAACCAGGCAAGTTTTTCGTCAAGGGTTCGCCCGATCGCGCGAAGACTATCCAGGAGATCTCGCTGGCCGCCTACACCAATCATCCGCCCGGAATGGAAGCCGGGCTCGAAGCGGTGAACTACTACGATCCGCCGAATCTTACCTATCCATTCGGCAGCTATATTTGCGTGGTAGACATTGACAAGGGCACGGGCGAGGTCAAGGTGCGCCGTTTTGTTGCGATCGATGACTGCGGCAACATTATCAATCCGATGATCGTCGAGGGTCAGATTCATGGCGGATTGACTATGGGGCTGGGACCGGCACTCTATGAGGAGATGCAATACGACGAAAGCGGTAACATCCTCCAGGGCAGTTTCATGAATTACCTGGTGCCCACAGCTGTGGAGACGCCGAAGTGGGAAACCGGTAACACCTGCACGCCGTCGCCCCATCACCCGCTTGGGGCGAAAGGTGTTGGGGAGTCCGCAACTGTCGGCGCCCCTGCCGCTATCGTCAACGCCGTGGTTGACGCGCTCTGGCATCTGGGAGTCAGGCACGTCGACATTCCGATTACTTCGGCAAAGGTGTGGAAGCTCCTGCGTGATGCAGGCGTGAGTGAGTAGAACGCACCGATAGCACGAGCGCAAAGCCGAGAATCCGCCTCACCCAAAACTCTTATGCCGCGCAAGATTCGTGAGCTCATCGCCGACCTTCAGTCGGCTGGATTCGTTGACCGTGGAGGAAAGGGTTCACATAGAAATTTTGTGCATCCTAAAGTGACGAAACCGGTGACGCTTTCTGGTAAGCTTGGGGACGACGCTAAGCATTATCAGGAAAGAGCCGTTCAAGCAGCCATCGAGGAGTCAAAGACGTGAAGCCCAGCTCAAGGTATGTAAAGATCGTCGAGTGGTCGGACGAAGATCAGTGCTATGTCGGTAGTTGTCCAGGACTCTTTTACGGCGGCTGCCACGGCGGCGACGAGAAACAGGTCTTCGCTGAACTGTGTGAGATCGTCGAGGAGACAATAGAGCTCTACGAGAAGGATGGTAAGCCTCTGCCGCTTCCTACCTCAGGTAGGGACTACGCCAACAAGATGCTGAGAATCGCTTGAGTAAACAATCATAGGTAATCATTTGTCACATTTGTCATTTGAGATTATTTGAGATTTCTCATTGTCATCATTCAACCTGCGTGTCATGAGGTCAGTACCACAATGCGGTAGCGGTGGGTCATGCCTTGCGATTCCACTCAAGGTTGGTAATCACGAGCGCATGACCCACCGCTACCGCATTGTGGTACTGACCTCATGCCACGCGGGTTGAGTGCGTCGTTATTCAGATAAAAGGACAAATGACCTAGTCGGGACTATGTGGAGTGACATTCTCGATCAAGCGGGCCGGTTGCGCGACGAAGAACAGCCCTTCGTCCTTGCTACGGTTGTGGCTTACAAAAGCCCACAGTCCGCGAAACCAGGATCAAAGGCAATCATCCGCGCGGATGGCACGGTTACGGGATGGGTCGGTGGCGGATGCGTTCAGCCGATCGTCCTGCGCGAAGCGAAGAAGGTGCTCGCGTCAGGTAAGCCGAAGCTCCTGAGCATCAGCCCCGAGGCTGCTCACGAAGACTGGAAAGGAGTCGAGTCCTACCGGATGACCTGCGAGGGTGGTGGCTCACTCGAGATTTACTTGGAACCTGTTGTGCCAAAGCCGGAACTTCTGATCGTCGGCCGCTCCCCAGTGGCCCAAATAGTCTCCGAACTGGGACGGCTGCTCGACTTCAAAGTCTGCCTAGCTGATCCACAAGCAAACCAGGAACAGTTTACCAATGTCGATCTGATCCTGACTGACCTCAGCCTGGTTCGCAGTCACATCAATGAGAAGAGCTTCGTGGTGGTGGCGACAATGGGAAACGGCGATGAGGAAGGTCTACAAGCCGTTGTCGGCAGCAACCCGAGGTATTTGGGATTGGTTGCGAGCAAGAAGAAAGCGACGTCGCTCTTCGAGTACGTTCGTGACAAGGGTGCGACTGACGAAGAGATCGGGCGTATCAAGTGTCCCGCTGGACTCGAACTAGGCGGCGAAACTCTGCCAGAGATCGCTCTGAGTGTAATGGCGGAAATCACGCAGGTAAGAAGAGAGAAGTCTGAGCCGGCGGCGCGAAGCGTTACTCTCCCCGTCATGCAAGGAGATTCCGCTGGTCAGCTTCAAGCATTTGATCCGATCTGCGGGATGGTGGTTGATACCGAGAACGCGAGATACACGTCTGTGGTTGATAGTAAGACGTTCTACTTCTGCTGCATTCGATGTAAAGAGACGTTCGATAATCCGCAGATTTCGCAGATTACATAAGGCAGGTTCACGCAAAGACGCAAAGGGGGCAAAGACGCAAAGAAGAATACGTCATAGACTTTGCGTCTTTGCCCCCTTTGCGTCTTTGCGTGAACCTGACGAATATCACGAGCACGCTTATGGAGAAATTCATCTCAGGGTTGATTCTCGGCGCCGGAGCTTCGCAACGGTTTGGACAACCTAAGCAACTGCTACCCTTCGGAGGCACCACTCTACTTGGTTGGGTCGTAGCGCAGGCCGAACGCGCTACGGGTCTTGATGAACTCGTCGTGGTACTGGGCCGGGCGGCGGATCAGATTCGCCAGTGCGTTGATTTTGTAGGCGCGAGAGTCGTTGAAAATCCGGTGTTCGAGGAGGGTTGTGCATCTTCGTACCGCGCCGGGATCGCCGCGCTCAATTCTCAATCCGAAGCCATAATGATTATTCTGGGCGACCAGCCCGGAATTGAATCCGAGATAATCGATCGGGCGGCAGCGGAATGGCGACAAGGCGAAGCTCAGATCGCGCTTTGCTCCTACCGCGGGCGCAAGGGTCATCCGATGATTTTCGCCAGACCACTATTCGACCAACTCGTGGGACTGCACGGCGATAAAGCGGCTTGGAAGTTAGTCGATGCGAATCCCGATTTGGTCCAGGAAATTCAATTCGATCTTCCCTTCCCTGACGACATCAACACCCCCAGTGATTTTGAGCGGCTCGCGGCCGCCGGAGAAAGTGCGAGATCAAATTGAGAGAAGAAGTGCGTCAGATCCAGCGCATGCTGGAGCA
The DNA here is from genome assembly GCA_023717565.1 of Pyrinomonadaceae bacterium. Classification (GTDB taxonomy): domain Bacteria; phylum Acidobacteriota; class Blastocatellia; order Pyrinomonadales; family Pyrinomonadaceae; genus PSRF01. Next base: position 5,100 of record JAMQPI010000137.1, read on the forward strand.
ACAAGTCTACGTTACCGACGCCGCCATCGCCACTGCTCTATATTTGTCGATGACGCTCGGCAAACCTCTCCTGGTCGAAGGCCCGGCCGGCGTTGGCAAAACTGAAATCGCCAAGGCCTTGTCGAACGCGCTCGGTACAAAACTCATCCGACTGCAGTGTTACGAAGGACTCGATGCCACCACGGCGCTCTACGAATGGAACTATCCCAAGCAGTTGCTGCATATCAAACTGGAAGAATCTTCGCCCACCAGCGAGGCCGAGAAAGAAGCGGCGATCTTCAGTGAAGCTTTCCTCCTCAAGCGGCCTCTATTGCAAGCCATCACCGAACACGAGCGCGCTCCGGTATTGTTGATTGATGAAATTGATCGCAGCGACGAGGAGTTCGAAGCGTTTCTGCTCGAAGTGCTGTCCGACTTTCAGGTGACGATTCCGGAAATTGGCACCATCAAGGCGACTCACCGCCCTCACGTTGTGCTTACTTCCAATCGGTCACGCGATCTCTCCGATGCCCTCAGGCGGCGCTGCCTCTATCACTGGATTGACTATCCATCGCTTGAAAAGGAATTGGAGATCGTGCGGGCCAAAGTTCCGGCGATGAGCGAGACTCTTTCTTCAAAGATTACGCTGGTAATGCAAGCGGCCAGAGCGATGAGTTTGTCTAAGGTTCCCGGGATTGCGGAAACGCTGGACTGGGCCACGGCGCTGGTTGCGCTGGACGCGGAGCGGTTGGATCGCGACCTCATGAAAGAGACTATGGGCTGTTTCCTAAAAGATGAGGCTGACATCGGCACGTTCACGTCGGAGCTTGAGGGCGGTCGTTTGGAGATGGTCGATGCAACCGCAACGCCACAGGTGGAATAGAGACTACGCAAAAAACCTCTCTCTACCCCGCTAGGGGTGGAATGTTTATAGACCGGTAACCAAAATTCCTCCGGCGCGGTTCGGAGGGGCGGAACTCAAATTGGCAGGTACTCATCCAGTATCATTCCGCCCCTCCGAACCGCGCGGAATTCTCTCAAGGTCTGTTGGCTATTAACATTTGACTCCTAACGGAGTAAACAGCAGCCATGGTTGTGCCAAGCACCATGTCCGATCCAGAAACCGAAAATCTGGTCAAATTCTGCCGGACCTTGCGAGAGCACGGTCTCGTAGTGACTCCTTCGGAAGTTGTGGTGGCGGTCACGACACTTCGCTTGATCGACTCGAGCGACCGGGCCGAAGTTTTCCTCAGTTTGCGCAGCGTACTCACCAGCCGAGTCGACGACTTTCCCGTCTTTGAAGAGCTATTCGAAACATTCTGGAACCAGTTACCGGAGAAGCTGGTTGAACGGGAATCACTTTCAAACCCCAGCTCGCTCGTTCGACATTTGCCAAAACGGACGACCAAGGGGCTCGCTTTTTATCTGGAGAATTGGAGCAACTCGCGCGGTGCCGATACAGAACCCACAAAGGTGCCTGGCGCGAGCGATATTGAATCCGGAGTCGAGAAAGACTTCACTGCCTTCGGTAACGATGAACTGGAACAGATTGCGCAACTGGCGCGGCGATTGGTAAAGCGTCTCGCCAGGAATCCCAGCCGGCGATGGAAGCCTGTGCGCAAAGGACCGAGAGTCAATCTGCGCCGTTCGCTGCGCCAGTCTTTGAAAACCGGCGGCGAGCTCATCGAGCTGTCATATAAGCAGCGCAAACCAAAGCGGACCAAGCTGGTAGTAATCTGCGACGTCTCAGGGTCAATGGATCTCTATAGCAGGCTCCTGCTGCAATTCATCTATGGACTGCAAAACAGTTTCGCAAAAGTCGAGACCTTCGTCTTCAGTACCTCCCTGTCACGAATAACCGGCGATCTGAAAAACAAGACCTACCAACGAGCACTCGATCGTTTGTCATCGAAGGTGCGCGGCTGGTCCGGAGGCACGCGCATCGGCGCGAGTCTGGTTACCTTCAATGCCGAATGGCTGCAACGGATCGACAAGCGCACAATCGTCATCATCCTCAGCGATGGCTGGGACACAGGGGAACCCGAACAACTTGCGGAAGCGATGAGCCAGTTAAGGAAGCGTTCGGGCAGGTTGATCTGGTTGAATCCGCTGCTGGGCAGTTCCACTTATCAGCCAATGACGCGCGGGATGCAGGCGGCCCTTCCTTTCATTAACGTGTTTGCTCCAGCACACGACCTGGCCAGTTTGCGTGCGCTTGAACCACATCTAGTTTTGTGAAGACATGGAAGAACTGTTCGAAGACATCGAAAAACTCGCCAAGGTCGAGAAGCGAGTGGCGATGGCCACCCTGGTCGCGACCCGTGGCACCAGCCCCAAGAAGGAAGGGGCCAAGATGTGGGTCGGCGAAGAGGGTCGGATCCTGGGTTCAGTGACCATCGGCGGCTGTGTGGATGCGCGAGTGATTGCCGAATCGGAAAAGGCGCTCGCTTCCCGCGAGTCGCGGCTGCTCCAAATGGACCTGGCCGATGAGGACGCGTGGGAGATTGGGTTCTCCTGCGCCGGTAATCTGGATGTACTGATTGAGCCAGTGGACCTCGCCGACCCGAAGAGCAATCTACTCACATTGTACCGGGCAGTGCGCGCCTCCGTGGACCAGGGCATGTGCGCGGCACTGGTCACACCGTTCAAAGAAACTTCTTCCAAACTCCTGGTGCTGGAAGACGGACAGGTTTCCGGGACCCTGGGTGATCCGGGCCTCGATCACGAAGCCCGGTTGACGGCGCTCAAACTCATTCAGAAGCGATCTTCGTGCACGGTGTCTTTGCGCGCTGACTCGGCGCCAGAAGAAGTGTTCTTCGAAGTGCACGGACCACCGCCAACCTTGATCGTATTCGGCGCCGGACACATCTCCATGCCTCTGGTCAGCCTGGCCCATGACATGGGACTCAAGACGGTGGTGGTTGATGGCCGGCCCCGCTTCGCTACCAGGGAACGCTTCCCCGAGGTTGACGAGTTATTGATCGGAATTCCTTCCGAAATTGCCGGCACGCTCATCTACACATCCTCGACGCTGGTAGTG
>JAMQPI010000148.1 GCA_023717565.1 Pyrinomonadaceae bacterium
CGACGACGCGGTGACAAATGGACGGGAATCGAAACTTTCACTCCGCGACTAGCATTCAGTGGTCCACTGAAAAGAAACAAACTGTGGTTCATGCAATCATTCGAGTATCGTTTCGTGCGCACGCCGATCGAGAGTCTGCCACCGGACAAGCGCGATACAGGTCTTGAGAGTTTCGATTCGGTTACGCAAATGGATTGGGACATCAACGCCAGCAACCATCTCACCAGCACCTTTTCATTGTTCCCAGAGAAGCTCAGATTTGTTGGACTCAACACTTTCAATCCGGAGGAAGTCACGCCGAACTACAAACAGCGAGGTTTCTTCTGGGGCCTGAACGAACGGTGGACGCTGAGCGATAAGGCCCTGCTTGAATCGTACTTCAGCGTGAAAAAATTCGATGCCGACGTGTTCCCAAGCTCCGGTGAGGAAGCGATGAACTTTGCGCCCGACGTGAACTCAGGCAATTTCTTTAACCGGCAGGATCGGCGCAGCACGCGCATGGACGCACTCGAAATCTACAACGTCACGCCGCCCGATTTTGCCGGTGCGCACTTCATGAAGATCGGCGTGGGCCTGACCCACACGACGTTTGATGGGCGTAACAGGAGCAACACCGTCCGCATCCTGCGAAGCGACGGCTCGATTAGTCAGCAGATCGACTCTGTGGGCGACGGTGAGCTGAGTCGCAACACAACTGAGTTTGCCTCGTTCTTCGAGGACAAGTGGACCATCAGCGATCGCCTGACGCTGGAGTATGGAGTCCGTTTGGATCGCGACACAATCGCACACCAAAGCAATCTTTCGCCCCGGCTCGCGTTTGCCTTTAGTCCGATACGCGATGGCCGGACGGTCTTGCGGGGAGGTGTCGGATTGTTTTACGACCAGATCAGTTTGAACATCGCCACCTTTCCGCAGTTGCAAGATAGACTCATCACCAACTTCGGATTGGATGGACGGCAGAGTCTCGGCGGGGCTCAACGACAACACCTGGCGCTTGAGAACGGACGGTTCCTGACGCCGCGCAGTGTCAACTGGAATATTGAATTCGACCGTGAGTGGGTGAAGAACCTACTGGTTCGCGTTGGTTACCAACAACGTCTAGCCACTCGCGAATACGTCCTGGACCCAATTGAGTCCGCGACTCTCGGTAACACATTATTACTCACCAACGGTGGCAAATCGCGTTACCGGCAATTTGAGGCCACGATGCGGTACAGGTTTCGCGGTAGCGATGAGTTGAATGCTTCTTATGTACGTTCCAAGGCGATGGGCGATTTGAATGATTTCAACTCGTACTATGCAAATTTCGAGAATCCGATTGTTCGACGCAACGAGCGATCTCTTCTGCCGTTCGACACACCAAACCGTTTCGTGTTCTGGGGTAACTTCGGCGTTAAGTACGGGGTCACAGTCGCGCCGGTGCTCGAGATCCGCAACGGCTTCCCGCTGTCAGTCACCGATGAGGATCGAAACTTCGTGGGACCACGCAATCGCGCGGGTCGCTATCCCACATTCGCTTCGCTCGATCTGCAAGTTCTAAAGAGAGTGTCCGCTCCGGGACGGTTCAGGGAGCACTATCGATTCAGAGTAGGAGTCAAAGTCTTCAACCTGACGAATCACTTCAATCCGCGCGACTTCCAGGGAAACTTGGCGAGTGCCGAGTTCGGCGAGTTCTACAACGGAGTCGGGCGCAAGTTGGGAATGAAGTTTGTGATCGAGAAGAAGTAATGAGGTGAAATGATGATGGGCACGCGAGAAAGACTGGGACTCGTACTGCTTTATGTCGTGATAGCAGGGTATGCAGTGTTGATGCTCCGCATATTCGTGCAGATACTTTTTAGGGCGCTAATTGAAGAACGTCGACGACGACAGTTTACTGAAAGGAATGGTAAAGCGACCTACACTTTCAGGGCGCTTGTCGGAAAACCGGGCTGGGCGAATGCCTGGCTACCGAATCCTGAGATCAGTCAGCCGCCGCAAAGCGGGAAGCTGACCTGCAAACTCACCGGTGCCGCCCCCATGATTAAGCAAACTGTCGCGGTTGTTTCCATCGTTATTGCATTGGGTCTTGCCTCTACGGCAGTAGCCCAGAAACGCAGTGCTCGCGAGGTCTCGACTGCTGCTCTTAAACAACAGTTACTGGACATTGAATCGAAAGAGACGCCGATACGCATGCGTCTCGAGGAACTCGATGAACAGTTGAAGCCGGGATCCATCGAGCGCGAGTTGGCTGGAATCGGCTCGACTCGCCCCGAAGAGTTGCGCGAGCATCGACGCAAACTCCTAACAATCGAGCGAAACGGACTCCAAACGCAATTGGACCTCTGGGAACAAGAACGAGCGCGAATTGAAGCGGAAATTGCCGCAACCGAAACTCAGGCAGCGCCGTCAGAGCCGATGACTCAGATGTCGCTAAGGGAGTTGCGATTGGCCAAATTGCCGCTAGAAAAGCTTCTTGTCGCGATTGCGATGGTGCCTCCTCTTACCAGCGGATTGATCTTGTTGCTTGCCGGGGCGTGTGCGCGACGTCGCCGGAATAAGGTAAAGATGTCCCAGGTGCAGGCGAGGTAATGATGAAAGTGAAACTTAATGTCCTTGGCTCGAGTTGCAATTGCGAGGCATTGAAAATTTGGAGGCGATTATGAACAGACTCAAACGAATACTGCAATGGCATAACATCCTGATGCTAGTGTTGTTCGCGGGACCTTTTCTTCCTGTGTCCGCACAGACGGAACAATTAGAGTCCTTAACCGCAACGGCAAAGGGCCACGGTATGATTACTTCGGTAGTCGATGAACGAGAGATTACTTCAGCGGTTGTCGTACTGAGGCAAAATGGCACGATGCTGATTACAGTTTGTGCCGATCTCCAACTACAAGCGGAAGGAACCTGGAAGGCGAGTTCCTCCTCACCTGACGAGATTCTACTGGAAATCACTGGCGGCGTCCTTAGAGGAGAGCTGACTGGATCAGGAAAGCTGCTTCTGACTAGCGACAGAAAATCATTCAAACAGCTTACAATTAACGCAAAGTTATCAGACGGCATGGAGATCACAGTCACATTCGCCGCCGACGACTCCGAACCGCCTAATTAAGGCAGATTAACGCGGACTCCTAGGCGCCGGGCGCTCAGCATCGCAGCAGCCCGTTTCATCAGTCAGCCGGAATGGCTCGGAGAGTGACCGAACGGTTATGCAAACTCTTTCACCACTTGCAGGCAACCCTGCTCCGCCCGAACTACTGGTGGATGTGACTCAGCTTGAACGCGCCTACTTTGACGCGAGCCCTGACGTAGAAGATCCAAATCAGTTAGTTCACTTTGGAACCAGCGGACATCGCGGCTCATCTCTGCGGGCCTCCTTCAACGAATCTCATATTCTTGCTATTACACAAGCCATCTGCGACTACCGGCGAATGCAGGACATCACGGGTCCGCTCTACCTCGGCAAGGACACGCACGCGCTTTCCGCTCCGGCGCAGCGCACGGCACTCGAAGTGTTGGCTGCGAATCAGGTTGAGACGCTGATTCAGCAAAACGACGGCGTTACTCCCACCCCGGTCATCTCGCGAGCGATTCTGGTTCACAACCGCGACCGACAAACGAATTTGGCGGACGGCATCGTGGTGACGCCTTCGCACAATCCGCCGGAGGATGGCGGCTTCAAATACAACCCACCGCACGGTGGACCAGCCGACACGGTCACCACCAATTGGATCGAGAATCGAGCTAACGAGCTGCTGAAGGCGCGAAACGGTCCAGTAAAGCGCATGCCATTTGAGCGTGCTCTCAAAGCAGCAACCACACACGAGGAAGACTTTATTCATCCATACGTCACCGACCTGAGCAGCATTGTTGACATGGAAGCTATCCGCGCGGCCGGCCTCAGTCTCGGCGTCGATCCACTCGGGGGCGCCGGCCTTCCTTATTGGGAACCGATCAACTCGGCCTACAAACTGAACATCGCGATCCTCAATCCCGTCATCGATCCAACGTTTTCATTCATGGCGGTCGATCACGACGGGAAGATCCGCATGGTTCCATCGAGTCCTTATGCGATGGCCGGTCTGGTGAAGTCGAAGGATC
>JAMQPI010000193.1 GCA_023717565.1 Pyrinomonadaceae bacterium
GAGGTCGCCCTCTTGACGCGAGTCGGACCGGCACAGTGTCGCACTCACTCAGACAGAGGCCCGAGGCGGGCACATTCTAGTGCAGGGCACACAGCCGGGGCAAATATTGATTCATAACAACAACCACTCAAACCAAAGAAAAAAGGAGCACTCATGAAACTGAAACTTCAAACCTGCGCCGCCGTCGCCATCCTTGCGATCATGCTGGCATCACCCACCAGCGCTCGCGCCGATGCTGTGTCCGATTGGAATGCCATCGCCGTACAAGCTACCGTCACAGCCGCGCGTCCAGGCCCGACCGGGGTCATCGACATTGCCATAGTCCAGGCCGCTGTTTATGACGCCGTCCAGGCCATCGAGAAACGATACGAACCTTATTACGTGGAGATCCCGGGAGCCTCCGGCTCTCCCGTGGCAGCCGCCGCCAAAGCCGCGCACGATGTGCTCGTTAGCCGCTTCCCGGCGCAGGCTGCGACCCTCGACATGACCTACCAACAATACTTGTTCAGCAATGGCCTGCTTGAGACCGACCCCGGCGTAGCAGTTGGGGCAAGAGCCGCTGCCGCTATCATCGCCTTGCGGGCATGTGACGGGAGTTTCCCGGTCCCCGCACCGCCGCCCTTCATCGGAGGCACTGACCCCGGCGTTTGGCGCCCGACGCCGCCGGCACTTGCGCCGATGCTTGCGCCGTGGCTAGGCAACGTCACTCCCTTCACCTTAACCAGACCTTCACAATTCCGTGCCGAACCGCCGCCGGCTTTGACCAGTTTCAAGTACGCCAGGGACTATAACGAGGTTAAAGCCCTGGGGGCCCTTAACAATAGTGCCCGCACTCCCGAGCAGACCGACTTGGCCCACTTCTGGAACGCTAACTACCCTGTGCTCTGGAACCAGGTTCTCAGGGACATCGCCGCCGCGCACGTCGACGACATTGCTAAGAGTGCTCGACTCTTTGCCCTGGCTGATATGGCGATTGCTGATGCAGTAATCACCTCTTGGAACAGTAAGAACTTCTACACTTCCTGGCGGCCGATCACCGCCATCCAATTGGGAGACACCGACGGCAACCCGCGGACGGCCAGCGACCCGACCTGGGTGCCTCTGATCGTCACACCGCCTTATCCGGACCACACCTCGGGCGCCAACAATTTTTCCAGCGCCGCTCTCGGTACGCTTGAGCTGTTCTTCGGGAGAGACCGAATGACCTTCTCAATAACAACCACCAACGTGGGCCCGACCATCCAGGACACGCGGACGTTTAGACGCTTCTCGGATGCCAGGCAGGAAGTGGTGGACGGCCGTATCTATGAGGGCATCCACTTCCGCTTTGCGGACGAAGCGGCTCGGAAGCAAGGTATTCAGGTGGCTGGCTGGGCCTTTGAGAACTTCCTGCGGCCTCTTCACGATCACCATGATAGTGATGATGACGATGATGACCATGATCATCATCAGCATGATCAATGAGGTGACAGATCATTCGTAGGGGACAGGGTTCGAACCTGTCCCCTACATTCTTTGAGGAGAGACTCGAGTCACCGCCGGTTTTGGAGGTTTGCTAACAAGACTAGTGGCCCACTTGCCAGGCCTTGAGCCAATCGATCGGATAAATCAACATCAGAATTTCCAGGAGCAGACTGTCTCTAATCCAGAGAAGCAACACCAGTTCGGTGACGGCAAAAGCTAATAGCGATCGACGAAAGCCGAGTCTCTGCGCGATCAAAAATCCAATGCAGCACATCAATACGTCGCCGAGTGAGTTGGCGACGGAATCACCGTAATAGCCAAGCGCAGCTGTCGTTTCGCGGTAACGCTGAATTGTGAACGCGGTGTTTTCGATTACTTCCCAAAGCGCCTCGAGCACGACTGCCAGCGAGAGTTGCCATAGCGTCGGCATCCGAGGCACTAGCAGGGAAAGCAACCAGAAAAAGAGAAAACCGTGGAGCACGTGCGTGAACGCAAAGGGATCCAGAAGGTGTTGAGAGTTGTGAGAGCTCCAAATATCGCCGACCCAGAGAAAGGCCTGACCACAGGAGCACCACCAAGCACGGCCCTGGTGGCGCAGTTGTAGAGTGGCGGCCACCAACACCCCCGCCAGCGCGAGCAGCGGCCATAGTTTTCGACCTGACATCCAGTGTCCTATATCTAAAGGTACGTGCTAGACATAATCACCTGTTGCCTCGCTGATGTTAGAGGTCCGGTCAGGAATATCTCGCAAACTTCTTGGACTCTTTTACCTTTGATAAATACTCTTCGGGCACGAAGAATTGATAGTGGCCGCACGACCCGCACACATACACCTCCAACCTGCCTGTGCGCCACCAAGGATGAGCACCGGGCAACATATCAGGCGCGTAGCCGCCTCCTGCACCGATCTCGGCCCTGTAAATCTCTCTACCGTCGCATTCCGAACACTTCTTGGTGCGCTTCATCTGTTCATGCCTCCGGTCGAACTTCGCGCGAGCATTAGATCAACTTTACTCGAATTTGACAAAATACTGCCCCAGGTCCCGAGTCACCATTTGCCTAACCGGGCTTGGTTTAGTCGTGACCGGGTGTTAATATGCCAGCACCTCGACTGCCTCGGTCTAATTGGTCAAAATTACACTAGAAGGAGTAGTTCCTATGATTCGCAAGTCCCTTTTATTGCTTAGCGTCTTAATGATTGCAGCGACACTGCTATATGCCCAGAGGGTTACAAACCCGGATGAAAAAAAGGCCGCGAAGATTACCGGGTTTGTGGTTGATGCCAAGTGCGCGACCGGCCTCGATGTGAAAGATAAAGAACACCCGGTCTCCTGCGCCTTGATGCCCGCGTGTACTGAGAGCGGTTTCGCCGTCGTCGCCAAAGACAACCTGTATAAGCTTGATGAGAATGGAAACAAGCTGGCGCTCGCCATACTCAAAGAAACCAAAACGAAGAAAGGCCTCGCGGTCTCAATCGTCGGCACGCTAAGAGACGGCATACTCTACGTCGACACTATGTCAGAGGTGCAGTGACAAACGCGTGAATACGGCAGCCCCGTAGGCAACAGTTGTATGGCTGTTCCTCCGTGTGCACCCGTCGTTTTCCGCAGCTCACCTTTGGGCGACACCCGATCATCACCGCGACCCCGGAGTGGCCACGGAGGGTAAGGTGAAGCGATCCGCGAAGTCTTACGAAGAGACACCAAACCAATTCGTGTGATACGTGGATCTATTCCTCTGTAGCAGCGATCGCCTCAATCTCGATCAGAAAACCATGATGCAGTTCTCTAATCGGAATGACTGCTCTGGCTGGGCGATGCTCTCCCATCACCCTTGAGTAGACTTCATTCACTCGTCCCCACAAACCAATGTCCGTCACGAAGACTGTCATCTTGAGCACGAGACTTAGATCGCTGCCTGCGGCCTTCAATATCTCACCGACGTTCTTCAGCGCCTGTTCGGTCTGCTCTTCGATTGAGCCCAGTTTCTTTTCCCCGGTCTGTGGATCGATGGCGAGTTGTCCGGCTACAAACACAAGACCATTGTAGACAACCGCCTGCGAGTAATGTCCGGCTGGAGTCGGCGCTTTCTCAGTTTGAATGGTTTTGATTTTCATAATAGAAAAAGAGACGTTAACCACCGAGTTTAGTTTTCACCATCTCGCTCACGGTGCGACCGTCGGCGTTCTTTCCTGCCAGTGACGTCTGGGCAGCTTTCATCACCTTACCCATGTCCTTCATTGAAGCTGCTCCAGTTTCTGATATTGCCGCAACCACAGCTTGCTCGATTTCTTCCGGCGAAGCACCCTGCGGCAGGTAAGCCTCGATCACACTAATCTCCGCCGTTTCCTTGTCGGCCAAATCCTGACGGGCGCCCTTTTCGTATTGCTCGACTGAGTCGCGGCGCTGCTTGACCATAGACCGTAATAGTTTGGCCATCTCCTCGTCGTCGAGTTCGCCGCCTTTCTCGATTTCGCGATTCATCATGCCGGCTTTGACCATGCGCAAGGTTGAGAGTTTTGCGGCATCCTGCGCTTTCATGGCAGCAGTCAAATCCGAAACTATTTTCTCTTTTAGACTCATCGTTGGTTAATGTCCTCCGTCCTCAATATACAGCACCCATCCTTATGGCGTGAGCGCCGGGATAGTAAGTCCGGTGTTTAGGTGTTGAGAGGAGAATAGTTCCAGAAGTTCGGAAGCCATTAACCGGTGGCCCATGTGGTTCGGGTGAATTAGCTCGCCAAACCAGCCCAGGTTCGAAGGATACGCTGCTTCAGTTAGCTCAGTGATTTCAAGAAATGCTATCCGCTTCTGCTCCATGTCGGCGCGCAATGCTCTGCGGTAACGCGCCATCAACTCAGCCTCAGGCGGATTCGTTGTCTTGTCGCGGTATGGTGCAGCGATGACAATCACACCGGCTCCTCGTTGGCGGGCAAGATCGACGATCTGATTCATGTTGTTTACATATTCCTGCTCAGACACCCGGGGCACCTGCATCTGCATTCCAACTGGTGGACCCTGGTGCCGCGAGCGTAGCCATTTGGTTGCGTGCGCAAAAGCCTGGCTGTGATCGACCAACCACCGCAGCGCGACTGAAAACCGAGTCGTCCTGATTGCTTCTCGATCCGGAACTTCGCTGAAGCTAACATCGTTCCAGCCAAAGCTCACGATCAATAGATCGGGCTCCAGCCTGTCTATGTCTCGGCGCAGCCACGCCAGACCTTGATGACTGGTATAGCCCGGCACGGCCATCGTTATCGACTCAATCTCTCGACCGGGGTTCGCTGCCCGCAGGCTTTTCTCAAGCAACACGGGATAGGGAAGCCAGGTCGGGTCGTAGTCGGTAGGTCGTTCAGGCCAAACCGGCGGTACTCGATAGCCGAAGGTGACCGAATCCCCGAGGCAGACAATCCGAATTGCTCCCGGCGCCTTGGCTTTGATCTCGTGATCAGCACGAAGGTTTTGCGCGTTAGTTGTAACTATCGTGAAATCCCAGACCGCATCATGAAGGTTGGGCTTCAACCGCCATAATAGTAGTGGGTCTCCTTCAAAGATTCCAGATTGTTGAGCGTTGGCCACCTGCGCTTTCTGCTGTGAAGTGACAACAAAGAGATCCAGACTGGGAACGTTCGGAAGGGTAAGCCGCACACCTAACTCGACCATCGCCAAGACCGCGATAAAAATCAGATAGACGCTCGAAATGTAGAGAACGCGTCGTTTGCGGGAAAGCCCGGGCATAGGATGTTTCGCTGATCAATTGACTCTAGCTAGTGAAGTCTCCCTCAAAAAGAAGTCGGCAATCTTCACGCCGCATGACCATTAGATCTGGCCAGGTATTCACGAAGAAACTTACCTGTATAAGACGCCGGGATTTTCATTATGTCTTCCGGAGTTCCGACGCCGACTACGTAGCCACCCTCATCGCCGCCCTCCGGACCAAGATCGATGATGTAGTCTGCCGTCTTGATCACGTCGAGGTTGTGCTCGATCACCAGCAGCGAGCCACCGGCTTCAATCAACGCGCGGAAAGCCGCCAGAAGTTTGTTGATGTCGTCAAAGTGCAACCCGGTAGTTGGTTCATCAAAAATGTAGAGTGTGTTTGAACCAGTGCGTTTGGAAAGATGGGCGGCAAGTTTGATGCGCTGCGCCTCACCTCCGGAAAGGGTAGTCGCTGATTGACCGAGGCGAAGATACCCCAAACCCACATCATCGAGGACGCGCAGGCGATTAGTGATCTTGGGAACCTCGCGAAAGAAAGTGATTGCCTCCCTCACGGTAAGACTCAAAACCTCATGCACGTTCTTGCCGCGATAACGGATGTCCAGTATCTGCTGCTTGAAGCGCGTGCCCTTGCATTCCTCACATATCAACTCAACGTCGGCGAGGAACTGCATCTCCACCGTGACGGTACCGTCGCCCTGGCAGACCTCACAACGACCGCCAGGCAGGTTGAAAGAGAAGTGCGATGGATCGAATCCGCGTCCCTGCGCTTCTCGGGTTGAGGCGAAAACTTCGCGGATAGCATCGTAAATCTTTATGTATGTCACCGGGTTCGAACGGGGAGTACGCCCGATGGGAGACTGATCCACCAGGATAACGTCATCGACCAGTTGCCCTCCTTCCAGCTTTTGCAGAGCGCCCACCTGTCCCTGCCAGTCACCTTTTTGCTTCTTCAGGCCTGCATAGATGCAATCATGAATCAGAGTGGATTTTCCGGATCCGCTGACGCCGGTAATGCACACCAGCATATCGAGAGGCAGCTCAAC
>JAMQPI010000270.1 GCA_023717565.1 Pyrinomonadaceae bacterium
ACAGGCGAAGAGTGGCAAATGGGTTGAGAGCCAGCGTTCCTCAGACGTAGGACGCCTCTGGACTGAGCTACACCGCATTGTGTCCCACCATCCTCTTGTCAGGGCTTCACGTAGTGCCGGACTCCTGGTGGAAGAAGGCGCTACCACCGCGTATACAGATTTGACCCAGGAACTGTTTGTTCAGCTCTTGAGCAAGAACAGATTTGAACACTATCTCGAAACCGGAATGACCGATTACGAGATTGAGTGTGAAATCAGCCAGATTGAACTTACTAACCTGTTGACCGCAGAACTGCGAAAGCGCCACCCGGAAAGCTACCGTCTGGCCCGGCGCATTTCCACACTTATCCAATCCAGTTCTAATGTCCGCCGCTTTGATTCAAGCGGAACGAATGATGAACCGCACCGGCGACTGGCTGATCGGGTCTACGGCTTGAGCGAATGGCCCGACGGAAAACGTCGCCGCGATTCGCATGATCTTGAGCAAAGAGCACACATGGTTTCCGTGCGAGCCCGCGACACCCGCATGGTTGGCTGCACCGGCGATTCTCAGGTCGTCATCAGCAACTCGGATCTCGAAGACCTCATCGTTTCGGTTTTGGACGCCATGGACTCGCCCGCGGACGTACGCACTCTGCGCAGCCTGGTGATGTCTCGACTCCCGGTGATGGATATTTATCTGGTTCCCCTGGATGGCGACGACAGCGAAAACGAGAATCGCTTCGAACCCGTTGATAAGCGTGAGAATGCGGAACAGGGACTATTACGGCGCGAATCGGAAAATGAAGCCGCTGGATTTGTTGACCAGTTCCTGAAAAATCTCCACGAGACAGTGCGAGGTAAGATCAAGCAGTACAACCGAATTCTCGGTGTGTTGTGGCACTGTTACCTTAGTCCGGAGCAGTCTACCCAGCTGGAAGTGGCCGCCGTTCTCGGCGTGTCCGATTCGCTGGTGTCAGATTATCGCCGCCGCATTGAGCAGGAGTTACGTGCCCTTTCGTTCTCGGAAGTTGAGGAAGCGCGGCGGTTTGAAAGTGCCCTGCGTGAGCGGGTAAAAATTCTGGTCGAAGCTAATGAGAAGGAATTGGCAGTGCAGGTAGACTAGGAGTTCACACTGTCTGCCGTGATCAGCGGCGGTTAAATAGCCTTATTTGGAAGCTGCGGCGCTCAGGAGCGCGGCGGCTTTTTTGCTGTCTGCCGGCGCTTTCTATGCCCGGCGAGCAATCCCGTGATTCCCAAGCCAAGCAGCGACAGCGTGGCTGGTTCGGGAACGGGTGCCGCCACGTTGAAAGTATACGAATATGAGTTTACCCGCTGCCCCGCGCCGGGCCCGCCAGGTATGGTGAAGTCAGGAAAGCTATTCACGAGATCCAGCGTCAATGTCACGGGCGTTCCCTGGAGAGACGCTAAAGGTGTGATGCTGAATACCAGCGTGACCGGAGGCGGTATCGTACCGAAGAACGGTATTTGAAAACCCTGAGTTATCGATGGTTGCCCCGCCTGAGAATAGGTAACGATTAACATATCCGTGCCGGCAGTGGGAAGACTTCCGGTGATGTCGACGAGAAACGTGATCCGTGGCCCGATCAGAATTGAACCGGGGTTTGAAAAGAGGTCCACCCTGGTTGAACCGTTGTTCTGAAGCGCCGTGACATTGCCAAAGGAAAGTGGATCTGCCCGGACTGTTCCAGCCTCAGCCATGATTATGATTGCGAGCAGTAAGAGCGTGGTTTTCATGACTGAATGTTTCCCATCAAATGACTCGATAAAGGGCCTTACATTAGTAGGCCTCGAATTAAGAAACACATAATAGCTGGTTTTCACCACAACGGGGACGGGATTTAAACCCGATGTGGTTCGGTGAAGACAGTAGTCGCTTGTCGTTTTCGCGTCGATAGTTCCGGCGAACGGCAATTGTGTCGGGTATAGTATGCTCTTGCGCGTCAGGATTCAACGAAAAGCTTATGTACATCCTGGGGATTTCAGCTTATTACCACGATTCGGCGGCGTGTTTGATCAACGACGGCCACATTGTTGCCGCCGCCCAAGAGGAACGTTTTAGCCGCAAGAAGCATGACCACCGGTTCCCTTCGGCTGCGGTTGAATACTGCCTCCAAGAGGCGCGGATCTCACCCGATGAAGTCGACCTAGTCGCGTTTTATGACAAGCCTTTGCTCAAGTTCGAACGGCTACTGGAAACATACATCGACTATGCTCCCAGCGGAATTCGCTCTTTTCTGATGGCCATGCCTTTGTGGCTGCGCGAAAAGCTCTGGATTCGTGAACAGATAGCAAAGAGTGCGAACTTTAGAGGCAAAGTTCTTTTTACCGAGCATCACGAGTCTCACGCCGCCTCTGCATTTTTCCCATCGCCTTTTGAGTCTGCCGCCGTCCTGACCATGGACGGGGTAGGGGAATGGGCGACATCATCCTATGGCTACGGACGGGGCAATGAACTTCATCTGCTGAAGGAGTTGCACTTCCCGCACTCGCTGGGGCTGCTCTACTCGGCGTTCACTTACTACACTGGTTTCAAGGTCAACTCCGGTGAGTATAAAGTGATGGGGCTTGCGCCCTACGGCGAGCCTCGATATGTGCAGCAAATCCTTGACGAACTCATTGACCTGAGCGAAGACGGTTCATTGCGGCTAAACATGGAGTACTTCAACTTCGCCCACGGCCTCACAATGACCAACGGCAAGTTTGATAAGTTGTTTGGCGGGGAGCCGCGCAAGCCTGAAGGTCGCCTAACACAGCGCGAGATGGATCTGGCCCGTTCCATTCAGGAAGTAACGGAGGAAGCCATGTTGCGAATGGCCCGAACTGTTCAACGTGAAACGGGGGAGAAGAATCTTTGCCTGGCCGGTGGCGTTGCTTTGAATTGCGTCGGGAACGGGCGCATTTTGCGTGAAGGGCCGTTTGATAACGTATGGATTCAGCCGGCAGCTGGCGATGCGGGCGGCGCGCTCGGGGCCGCACTCTCCGTTTGGTATCAATATCTTGGCAATGAGCGAGATGTTGCCGCGATGTGTGGGGATCATCGCGACGCAATGCGAGGCGCTTACCTGGGGCCGTCAGTTTCCAACGAGGAGATCAGCGCATTTATTGAAACGACAGGAGCGAACTACCGCCGCATCGATCGCCCGCAATTGGCCGAGCATGTGGCGAGCCTGCTGGCCCAGGAAAAGGTAGTGGGATGGTTTCAGGGTCGGATGGAGTTTGGCCCGCGAGCACTCGGCGCCCGGAGCATCCTGGGGGACCCACGCTCACCCAGAATGCAATCGCAAATGAATCTCAAGATCAAATTCCGCGAGTCGTTTCGCCCATTCGCTCCTTCCATTCTGCGAGAGCGTGTTTCCGACTACTTCGAAATGGATTGCGATTCGCCCTACATGCTGCTGGTGGCGCCCATCCGCAAGGATCTGCGCCGCGAGATGAGCGAAAGTGAGCGTGAACTGTTTGGGATTGAAAAGCTCAACGCAGTTCGTTCGACGCTGCCGGCAATTACGCACGTAGATTACTCAGCGCGCATCCAGACAGTTAGACGAGAAGACCATCCCGCGTACTACGACGTGATCGCCGCCTTCGAGCGGCAGACCGGTTGTCCGGTTGTAGTTAACACCTCATTCAACGTGCGCGGCGAGCCGATTGTTTGCACTCCGGAACAAGCTTATACCTGCTTCATGCGCACAGAGATGGACTGCCTGGTGATGGAAGATTACATAATAACAAAAGAGGAACGAGGCGAGGGCGCCCTTATTGACGACATGGCGTGGCAGGAGGAATTTCAGCTTGATTGAGCCTACAA
>JAMQPI010000273.1 GCA_023717565.1 Pyrinomonadaceae bacterium
TTGAGTAAGTCTCTGCAGACTAGCCTTCCAGTCGATGACGCGAGATTACTGTATATCTAGATCCCGCGGCACTCGGTTCACTTCTTATCACCAATAGCTCGGCGACTGCTAAGACGACAGGTTCAAAGCGCATCTCTTCATGGGCAGATGCGAGCGTCGTCGCGCCTTGCGGCTTTCGCAGCCGTGCGATTGTCAGATGAGGGTGAAACGGTCTCTCTTCTCTGGCAAACCCCTCCCTTGCGCACGCCTGCTCAAGACGTGTGTGAAGCTCGGCCAGCTTTCGGGATTCATCGTGAACGCCGATCCATAAGACCCGTGGTGCTCCGCGTTTAGGAAACACCCCGGTGTTTGCCAGAGTAATCTCAAAGGATGAGAGGTTTGCGACGGCGAGGGCCGCCGCATTTGAGAGATTGCTCAGTCTTGATGTTTGTATATCACCTAGGAATTTCAGAGTTAGATGCACGTTCTCTTCACGGCTCCAGCTCGCTTGAGCTTGGGGCACCGCTTCGCGCAGGCGGTTGATGTGTGCCATTAGACTGGCGCGCACACTAACCGTCAGGTCGATGGCGCAGAATATTCGCCAACTCTCTTGCTTCGAATCAGGCGTTTGAGCTTCCACTGATCTCACCTAAAGAGTCTGTCTCCGATTCGCGCACATTAGAGTATCCAAAATTTTGTACACTAATCGAGAATTCCGGACTATAATCTCGTTCTGAAAAATCGTCGAACTTCCTAAGGCTTACAGTTTGAGTAGTTTAAGTTTCTCGATAGAACTTGTTTCTGTCCGGAATAATATCTGCAAGGAACTGTTTGAACTTAAAAATTCGACTGGCTGATGCCGCGTCAATGCCCAGTTTACTAGCGAGACGGCCAGTCTGATGTTTAGAACCAAACCGAGCCTCTGGCCAGTTTAGCGGGATCGACTTCGCATTCCAGCACAGAATTCAGAATCCGGATCCGGCCAGCGAGCGGACAAATACTTCCAGTCGTGGTTCCCGGCGAAAGCTGGGGCGGTCAAAAGATCTTAAACATCTTCAATCGGAGGAACCCATGAAAAGAGAAAGCTTTCGGGGAGGGCGCACAGCTCTAATGCTGAGCGCGCTTCTTGTTGTCTTAGTGTCTTCCAGCGCCGCCTTTGCTCAGCAGGGCACTTCAACAATTCGCGGTTCAGTTAAAGACCCTCAGGGCAACGTGGTCGCCGGAGCAACGGTCACCCTTATTAACGTGGGTACCACCACTTCGCGACAGACTACCACCTCGGAGAGTGGTGGTTACGGTTTCGAAGGTGTTCCGGTTGGAGATTACAAAATTGAAATCGAGGCAAAGGGGTTCAAGAAAGCCCAGGTGACCGACGTGCATGCTTCGGTATCCGCGCCTTCATCCGTAGATGTTCAGCTTGAGCTCGGAAATGTTGCGGAGGTCGTAACGGTAGCCGCAGGTTCGGCAGAGCTGTTGGTGAACCGGGAAGACGCAACCTTGGGAAATACCTTTGTCAATAAGCAAATCATGCAGCTCCCGCTGGAAGCCCGCAGCATTCCCAACTTGCTGACGCTCCAAGCGGCGACGACCAGGGACGGCTACGTCGCCGGTGCCCGCGCCGACCAGTCTAATATCACGCTGGACGGGGTCGACGTCAACGAGGCGCAGACAAATCAAATTATTAATCCCAATGGTGACCCGGCTAATGGTTCAGACTCAACTAACCTGGAACCAGACCGCTCGACAGTCCTGCGACTGAATTCAGAAGCGGTGGAGGAATTTCGAGTAACGACCACGAACGCTAACGCTAACCAGGGACGATCGGCCGGAGCGCAAGTCGCGCTGGTTACCAAGAGCGGCAGCAACGATTGGCATGGTGCGCTTTTCGAGTTCTACAGAACAAAAGCATTTTCTGCCAACGACTTTTTCAATAACAAGTCAGGTGTTGAGAAGCCGGCATTGATTCGCCATACCTTCGGCGGCGCTTTGGGCGGTCCTATTGTCAAAGACCGCGTCTTTTTCTTCTATAGCTTTGAGGGAGATCGCATCACGCAGTCTAAAACAGTGCTTCGCGACGTGCCCCTGGCTAGCCTGGGGCGCGGCGAGGTCCGCTACCAAGGGTGCCCTAAGCCCATAGAAGTTGATGATTGCACGGCTGCTATAGCGTCACTACAAACAATAAACACCGCCCAAATAACTACCGTCTTTCCGGCTGTTGGGGTCAATCCTCTCGCACTTGGAGCTTTGGCGCAGGCTGCTGCCAAATATCCGGCGAACGATTTTAGTATCGGCGACGGACTGAATACCGCCGGATATAGATTTAGCGCTCCGATTCCCGTCAACCGAAACTCTCATGCAGGGAAATTTGATTTCAACATCAATGACAAGCAACAGGCGTTCGTTCGCGTGAATGTCATTTACGATTTGATCGCTCGCGAACAACAGTTTCCCGACACGCCCGCCCCGAGTATCTGGTCCCATCCGACAGGCATTGCGGGCGGTCATACCTGGACTGCAAGCAACAACTTGGTTAACACCTTTCGCTACGGGTATACGCGCGAAGCCTTTTCCAGCGCGGGTGACTCAACAGACAATTCAGTTAGTTTCCGTTTCGTGTTCTCGCCTCTGACATTCACCCGCACCATTACCCGCATTACGCCGGTTCAGAACTTTACGGATGATCTCTCCTGGATAAAGGGAAATCACAGTTTTGGCTTTGGAACGAACATCCGCCTGATCAGTAATCGAAGGAGCACCTTCGCAAACGCTTTTGACAGTGCTATTACTAATCCTTCGTGGTATTCGGGTGGTGGCTCGAGCCTGACAAATCGAGTAAACGATCTCGCGTTTTCTGTTCCAACAATACAAGCCGGTTCCACGTCTGGTGTGCAGAACGCGTTAACTGCCGTGATCGGGAGACTTTCCCAGTATGGATCAAACTTCACCTTTGACCATGATGGCACTCTGCAGCCCCTGGGGACGCCGAGCGAGCGTGACTTTCGCACTCAGGAATACGACCTCTATGCGCAGGATTCATGGAAGCTCAGTCCAAATCTGACAGTCACTTACGGTTTGCGTTACTCAATCAGCAAGCCGGTTTACGAGAAGAATGGGCTTGAGGTTAGAACTGATATTCCGCTGTCGGATGTGTTTCAATTGCGTCAAGCGGCGGCAGCTCAGGGGCAGAACTACGTTACACCGCTAACACTTGTGCTTTCAGGACCGGGAAACAATGCCGATCCGCTGTATTCGCCCGACAAAAATAACTTTCAGCCCCGGATTGCACTGGCATGGTCGCCTTCTTTTAAGTCAGGGTTCCTTGGCAAGCTCTTTGGCAGCGAACATCAGTCGGTCATTCGCGGCGGATTTGCAATCACTAATGACTACTATGGTCAGCAGCTCGCTGTAAGCTTTGACCTCAACAACACGTTAGGGTTCTCTTCGAACCAAACGATCGGAGCTAATACGTATAACGCGACCACCCGCCCAGCGCCCCTCTTCACGGGTTTCGGACAAGATGTGAGGTCATTGCCAAGAATTGTAGTCCCGGGAAATATTTCGTTTCCGCGGACGCAGCCCTTCAATCCCGATCCAGCGCTTCAGAACGCTCGCATCGAGTCCACACTCGACTCGAAACTGGTGGCTCCGATCAACTACTCCTGGAACCTAACCTATGAGCGTGAGCTACCCAAAGGCCTGGTGCTCCAGACGTCCTACATCGGCAGAATTGCTCGCAATCTAATTGCGTCGCGCGATGTTATGGCGCTTAACAACCTGGTCGACCCGACCTCGAGGCAGGACTGGTACACAGCGGCAGGCATTCTCGAGAATCTGCGCGCTCAGGGGACTCCGATCAGTGCCGTTCCGCAGCTGCCATTTTTTGCCAACATGTTGCCCGGAAACATCGCTCAGTTGATGGATGAGAATTACTTTGGCGCATGCTGCGATGTTTTTCCTACTTACAACCTGACGCAAACGCAGGCTGTTTATGCCGTAGCACTCAATTTCTACGGTAATGACTGGACTGACACGCAGGACGTCATCGAGGATGGGTTGGGAAGGAACATCTTTTTCCATCCGCAGTATGGTGCATTGTCAGCATTCAGCAGCATCGCGAAATCTAACTACCATGCTGGTACATTAACCCTTCGTCAGCGGCTCGGACGCAGTTTCACCGCGGATTTCAACTACACCCTTTCCCATTCTCATGACGACGCTTCGGGCTTGCAGACGAGCGCTGCTTATGGTGGGGCTTTCATTCTGAACCCGTTGCGCCAGCAAGATAACTACGCTGAATCGGATTTCGATACGCGTCATATCATTAACGCGAACGCTGTATGGGAGATTCCCTTTGGCAGAGAGAGGACCTTCTTCAGCAATGTCGGGAGCGTTGCGAATGCCATCCTTGGCGGTTGGCAACTAAGCGGAATCTTCCGCTGGAACTCTGGTTTACCAATCAGCGCGCCTTACGATGATGCACGTTGGGCCACGAACTGGAATGCCCAAAGCAACACCGTCAGAATTAGGGACATTCAAACTTGTCCGGAGCGTGGCGGGAGACTCTTTGGATGCAACACCGTCGAAGCATACACGAGTTTCCGTAATGCATTCGCGGGCGAAACCGGGGACCGAAATATCCTCAGGCTGCCCGGGTATGTCAATCTGGACATGGGGCTCAGTAAATCATTCAATTTGCCTTGGAGCGAGAACCACAAGCTTCAGGTTCGCTTCGAGGCCTTCAACGTGACCAACACCCAACGGATGGGCGCCGTCGACGGTAGTCGCAGCGGTTATGGACTTGCTTTGGATCCGCAGGCCAACGTCAGCGAGATTGGCGACCTACCCCAGAACTGGTCGAATTTCATCGGTATCCAGGGTCAACCGCGGGTGATGCAACTGGGCATCCGATATTCTTTCTAAGGATGAACGTTAGTTAACAACTGCGGGTTGGAGCATCAGGCTTCAACCCGCATTTGTTTTCCCCTATCATTTGGTTCCAACCTGCCGTCTTATCGCGAGAGAAGGTGACTTATGAAGCTCCTGTACCTTTTTTCTCTGTTCATCCTCTTAGCTGGCTTAGTCGTTCAACCAGCTCAAGCCCAGGGCGGCGGTCATATCCTGTATGGCGATGTGAAAGTCGATGAAAGCAAAGTGACGGGAATCAAGCCGATTAGCTATGACTTGATTCTATATCTGGGTAGTCAGATCGTCCGACGTCAGACTGTTAGCAGCGAAGGTCGCTATCGCTTCGTGGACTTGAGCAATGGTTATTACGACCTGGTAGTGGAATTGGAGAACCACGAAATCGCGCGCATCCGGGTAGAGATCACCTCGCCCAGAATCAATACGGACTATCGCCAGGACATAACTCTTGAGTGGAAGGCGCCGTTCAATGCTCCAGCTAAAGCAGCGTCCATTTCGGCAGCCGACTATTATCAGCGTTCATCATCTAACCAAAAGTTATTTGAGAAAGCTCAAACGGCGACCGACAAGAAAAAGTACACAGAAGCTTCGGCTCTGCTGCAACAACTTCTAAAGGAAGATCCGGGCGACTTTCAAGCGTGGACGGAGTTCGGCACCTTAAATCTGCTCCAGCAAAACCTGCCTGAGGCCGAAAAGGCCTATGCTCAAGCCATCGAAGTCCGGCCCAAGTTCTTTCTGGCACTATTGAACCTGGGAAAACTGCGCGCAGCCCAGAAAAAGTATGCCGAGGCAGTAGAGCCGCTAACTCTCGCGCTGGAACTCCAGCCAACTTCAGCCAGCCTCAATTTTTTGCTCGGTGAGACGTACTTGCAACTAAAGAAAGGATCGAAGGCGGTAGTCTATCTATACGAAGCGATCAAACTCGACCCCACCGGAATGACCGAGGCCCACTTGCGCCTGGCGTCTCTCTATCATGCGGCAGGCTTGAAGGATAAGGCCGCAATTGAATTTGAAGAGTTTCTCAAAAAGAAGCCAGACTATCCGGA
>JAMQPI010000302.1 GCA_023717565.1 Pyrinomonadaceae bacterium
CGTGTTTGTCAGCTTGATTTCGCTTCCCGAATTATTTACTGACGCAGTGAGATCCCCGGAAACTGAGATGATCAGCTGGAGGTTCTGGCTCGACGCGTCGATAGGCCGTTGGTTGATCGTGAAGCCTTGTTCGATTCCCGCACCACGGTTTTCGTACCATTCGGTAATTGATGATTCAAGTTCGTACTCGACGCGGGTTCCCTTCGAGGAAAACTTCTTAATGCCAGGGGCAAAGTTCAATCGATCTCTGTAGCCGTAGGCCTTCAACTTCATCCCGAAAGTCCATTTGTCGAGGGGGTCAGTGCCTGTTGGCCGGATGGTCACTCCCTTTTCATCGAACCAGGCGTTGATGTTTTGTTCGTGACTCAGGGCAAGATACCCACCACCTCGCTCGCCAAACGGTGAGTGGTCTTTCCAGGAGAGCTTAAACCGCTCGTTGTTTAAGGCCTGTGTTAAAGATGACTCCGAGGAGGTCTCGAGGAATCGAGTTGCTTGCTCTCCTTGAAGGTTAATGGCTGTTGACTGCGTGTTTGAGCCACTTGAGCGATGAGACCGAACTCTTAGTCCGAAGAGGAGTCCTAAGAGGGTGATAAGCACAAGACAAACAACGAGACGACGATGAAACGTCGAGTGATGCTTAAACATCCCAGGTCTTTCCTTTCGACTAAAGAGAGTCGCAGCGGCCCGAGCTGAACCGGCGGACGCCATTCGCCACGCGGAATAGAAGCTGCACAGAGCAGAATTAATGAGTGCGACGGATTGTCTCTTTGTCATCGGTACACTCCCTTGATGGCTTCGTTCTCGAGTATTTTTCCCTTCGTTGCGCGAATACTCTTCTCGCGGGGCGATGAAAGTCGTTAGAATGCTGATGAAAACTTCTAAAAGTTCTGAAAATGAACGTAAACGCCCCGGAGCCACATACATACGAGTTCGACGACTTCCGACTGGACGCGGTCAGACGTCTCCTGCTGCGAAGTGGCGAGGTGGTGCCGCTAACGCCGAAGGTCCTGGAAACGCTGCTTTACTTCGTGCGTAACCGGGGCAGGGTGCTGGGAAAAAGCGAATTGATGGGCGCGCTCTGGCCGGACGCCTTCGTCGAGGAGAACAACCTCACCCAGAGCGTATCTTCTTTACGGCGCGCGCTCGGCGAGGCGAGGGGCGAGAATCGCTATGTCGTCACAGTGCCAGGCCAGGGCTACCGGTTCGCTGCTGAGGTTAGGACAATCGCGAGTGCGGTGAGTGCGGCGAGTGAGCCGCCGCTGGCGCAAGGCCCAATGCCGGATCCGGACGCCAGTGCCTCGGAGATAGAACGCCAAGCCACAGGTCCCGCTTCAACCTCACGTGAGAACGGACGAAAGCAGATCGTCCAACGCATTTTGTTGGTAGGTCTAGTCGTCGCCGTGCTAGGCGTACCCGCCATTTACCTGTGGCGTACAAGAGCCCTTTCACCCACGAACAGACAAATCAGAACGATCGCAGTCCTGCCCTTCAAGCCTCTCGTGCCCGAGGGACGTGACGAGGCGCTTGAACTAGGCATGGCCGACACGTTGGTGACGCGCCTCAGTGGCATTCGTCAAGTAGTCGTGAGTCCAATCAGCGCTGTGCGCCGCTACGGCGGGCTCGAACAAAATCCATTGGTCGCCGGAAGCGAGCTTGGAGTTGAAGCTGTGCTCGACGGTACGATCCAGCGATCGGGCGAACGGATCAGAGTGACGGCGCGCCTGACCAACATCGCCGATGGGAGCACGCTTTGGGCAGGACAGTTCGACGAGCGGTTCGCTGACATCTTTCAGGTGCAAAGCGCGATTTCCGAACGAGTGGCGAGCGAATTGGTACCGCGGCTGACTGGTGAGGAGCGAGTGATACTGGCAAAGCGCTACACGGACGATGCCGAAGCGTACGAACTGTACGTGAAGGGCCGTTTCTTCTGGGGTAAGAGGAGTCGTGAGGGCGACAAACAGGCGTTGGAGTGTTTCACCCAAGCACTCTCCCGCGATCCTAACTACGCGCTGGCGCACGCGGGCCTCGCTGAGTACTACCGTGGGCTTCCGCTTTCGAAGGACCTGCCCTCACGCGAGGCCATGCCGAAGGCGAAGGAAGCAGCGGAAAAAGCGCTGCAACTCGACGAAATGTTGGCCGAAGCCCACACTGCGCTCGGGTGGGTAAAATTTTTCTACGAATGGGACTGGCAGGGCGCGGAACGAGAACACCGCCGGGCGCTGGAGATCAACCCGAATCTCCCAGCGGCCCACGTCGCCTACGGTAATCTCCTGTCCGGCCTGGGCCGGCATGAGGAAGCACTCGCCGAGATGGACCGCGCCCACCGGCTCGACCCGCTCTCAGCGCTAGGCGGCGCGCTTCATGGAATGGCGCTCTATTTAGCGCGTCGCTACCCAGAGGCGGGCGAACACCTGCGAAGGGAGTTGGAAATTAACCCTAATTTTTGGCTCACCTGGATACAACTCGGCAAGAGCTACGAGCAAATGGGACGTTACGAAGATGCACTCGAGGCTTTCAGAAGGGCCGACGGCAGCGGCGGCCCTGCGGAGACACAATCATTCATTGGCTACACCTACGCAACGTCAGGGCGCAAGCGAGAAGCAGAGCAGGTGCTGCGTGAACTTGCGGCGCGAGGAGAGCGGAGTTACTTGGCCCCTTACAACATGGCGGTCGTATATCAAGGGCTAGGCGACAAGGACGGCGCCTTAAGATGGTTGGAGCGCGCGTACGACGAACGTGATCCTCACATGGTCTTTCTGGGGGTCGAGCCGGCGTGGGATTCCTTGCGGGCCGAACCGCGCTTCGCCGATCTGATGAAGCGCCTGAGACTCTCAGGATAGTCGCTTGCTGCAACGCCAGAGTTTTTGATTTCACTTACTCCATCCGTCGTGCAACGGCGGTAGCGGAGCCTGTCGACGGAAAGCCCGCAATGGGATTTCTGTCAGGTCCGAAAAACTCCACCGAGGCTGTGCTGTTCAGTTCGTTGTGGTCCGCGAGCTGGATCTGAGTCGAACCCGCACACCCTTGCGGACAAGGGATCTTAAGTCCGATGAATCGGCCATTACCGAGTTTGCGAAACGATACGAACCAGTATTGACGCGCCTAGCGGTCGTCAAGGGATCGCTTCGTCTGGTTGCGTATCAACACGTCCCGCCACCATCTTGGCCCCATCTTGATCCAGAAATGTTGGCAACGATCGAGCTCCAGACTTCATAATTACCGGCAAATCTGATCTAATTCTTTCCCGCATTAATTCAGGATGATGACTCTCTTCGTGAAGCCACCGAAGAAACGCGTTAACGCATGAGATGTAGGTATTGCACGATACCGGCCTGCTGCCAGCTCGCCACATGCCGTAACGTAGTCTTTCAGGCTTTGTTTAGAGAATGGACCGGCGTGAAGCTTTTCAAATGACGCCCTTCCGGTAGAAGATTACTGTCTTCTTTGTGACTCCTTTTAGATAGATTCGTCCTTTGACAAACTGCTCGAAGTGCTCAGAAAGCATAAAGGCTTAACCTCCTAGGCCAGTTGGTCAACTTGTGCTGACCTAACAAAGCCTCAAAAACCTAAGCGGTGAGCGGAGTTAGAACTCGAACCGGCGACCCACTTGTTAAAAGAGCGGCTAACGATTCCAACCAGTCAATGCTCTTTAGATCTATTAACATTTTTCACAGGTTGCAGCCGCTTCGGAGTCTACCTGGTATCATCCATTCATTCGTGGTTTCAGTTACTCACGCCTCAATTTTGTCACAAGGGTCCGGTTTGGCATTTCAAAATCGGATTTGAACCTCAAGGCCTTTTCGGCGCGGCGTTCCATTCGGCGCGGCGTTCCATGTCGGTAGCGGCGTTCCATTGACAGTCGAAAGACATAGGTATTATAAAGGGCACCGTTCGTAGCGCCACGGTTTCGCAAGTTGAACGTATCCTCGAAACACTCAAAGAGTCAGTTGAATTTTAAGCCTCAACCGCTTTTGAATGTCCTGCAAGTCTGACAAGACATACTGCTCACTTCAGAATTGATAATCGCAGATTTGATGAGCGAGGCCTCTCGTGTGGGAAGCAGTAGAGATGAATTCCATCTCGTCACGTCCCCAGCTTTTGACATAGTGTCCATCCTTTAAGGAGGTTTGTTCGCGATGACGACAACGAATTCTTATTTGGACGTCGCCCGAGATTATGCGGATGGTGTGCGCGTCCTTTTTTCGCCCGCGGCTGCATCAACACGCGAAAGAGGCGAACCTGGTGCGACTCCTCCCGCGACTCTGGCAGCCCAAGCGGAGAAGCTTGCGCCGCTGTCCAGTTTGCTGACCGCAGAGGCTGAGAAAAATCTTCTCACTGCCGCTGATCCTGACTTGCGAGCTCAAGCTTCGACTCAACTACTAGCCAAGGCTTTGACCGATCTCACTGTCAGTGCCCACTTGCTGCAAGCTGCATTGGATGAGGAGGAAGGCAACTCCGGGAGCGCCCGCGGAGCACGCGAAAGAAGTATTAGCGATGCCGGCTCCACGGAAGAGTTGCTTCAGATAGTGGTTGGCGAAGCGCAGTCGAACGCCAGACAAGAGCGTGGCATAACTACTCCAACAGACGTCGCGCACGCTCGTGTGGCTCTCTCTCAAACCATTGAAGACACGTTAGCGCTTATTTCACAACGCACCAGCAAGTCGGGACAATCCGCCCTTGCCGGGCTGTTCGGCATCGGATTGGGCCAGGTGGGCCAGGCTGCCGGCCTGCTGGGTCAAAACATCGCGCAAGTATTCGGGCAGGCGCAAAAGCTTTCGTCTTTGTACAGCCTATTCAGAGACTTCGCTTTCAAAGCATATGAATCCATAATCGCGCTATTGGGGCCGACTGTAGCCAAGTTCGCAGGCCAACAAGTGTTGAACTGGATCGCCGAAGTAAAAGAAGCCAAATTCTTCGGCAACCTGTTGGAGAAACTGTACGAGACGCAAAAGATGCAGACAGCGCTGAACTCTTTAGTGAACGACAGCCAGGCTGACACACAGAAGTTTGTGGCCGCGATCGAAAGCGTGGAAAAGTTGAGCCAAGTGTGTGAGCGGCAAATCGCGCTGGTGGACAAGCTATTGAAAGGAATTAAGTACCTGGGCGCCGTGCCGGTGGCAGTACTTCCGTACGGCGCTTTGTTGCTGGCGACGATCTACGTGGGTATATGTGGTTACGTGGTATTCAACGGCGCGGATTATGTGGATGCCGATCGCGTTAGATTCCTGAACCGTGTGCCCGGCGTACGCCAAGTCGTCGAAGCAAATCTGGTGATCGCGTAAGGAAACCTCGCAATGAAATATAAGTCCCTTAACCTCGAAGCAATAGATTACAAGAAAGAAGGTGAGGTCGAGAGCTTTAGTGTACGTGTGTCCGAGTCGCCGGTCGGGGCAATGACAAAGAAAGAAGCAGCACTCGTAGTACTTCCTACTGATCTGCGTCCAAGAGTGCGACGACTCGAAAACCGGAAGTTGAGTCTGGAAGAGATGATCAAACTTGGTGAGGATCTCGCCGCGGCGCTATTTCCTCCGAGGTTGCGTCCACTTCTGGAAGGGAATAGAGCGCGTCTGGCAGAAAATGAGGGACTCCGAATCCGACTGATGCTTGACGCTTATGAGCTGACAGACATTCCCTGGGAGTACGTTTACCTTGCCAATCCTGACACTCCGGTAGATCAGAAAGGCGTTGAAGGCTTTCTGGTATTTAAACGCCGCATATCCATTCTGCGCGACCCGTTACTGGAACAGCCGCGAGGCACAGTTGAGCCAATCCCAGGACAGGCTCTGCGCATGGTGGCGCTGCTTTCCAATCCGAAAAAAACCGCCGAACTAGACCTTGCAAGGGAGCAGCAAAATATTGAAAAGGCCCTGAAGGACTTAACGCAGATCACTGCTCAGTTTTATCCCAATGCCACGATTGAAGTCCTGGAAGACGCGATGACGGATGGAGCACATATTTTCCACTATTCCGGCCATGGCGGCTTTGAAGGCCTGATCGGTGGGCAAGAAGGCAAGGGGTTTCTGGTACTCACTGACGCGATTGGAGGCGAACAACCATTTTCGGCAGGGAGCCTCGCGCTGAGTCTGGCTGACCGCGGGGTTCGCCTCGCGATGCTGGGTGCCTGCGAGAGCGGCCGAGTGGATCGAGTCAATGCGTGGTCCGGCATCGCACCGGCACTCCTGGGGGCCGGAATTCCCGCGGTGGTCGGGATGCAGTTCTCCGTACGTGATGAAAATGCTATCGCTTTCAGCAGGGTATTTTACCGGGAGCTCGCGGCGGGTCACTCCATAGATGAAGCGGTCGCCTCGGGTCGGCAAGCCATTTTCATTCGCGCTCACGACGATCCCAACGAGCGTGACTGGGGCGCGGCCGTGCTCTACTTACGTGCTCAGGACGACGCCATCCTATTTCCCAGGACTGTCCTCGACACGGAAGCCCTGATCCAGGTTATCGCAACCACAGAGCACGAACTTGAAGAAGGCGATCTGGTTACCTTTAGAAAAACCTTCCAGGCTTCCCTCAGGCAAATCGACATCCTCAGCGACTATAAGGAGCTCCACGACAATCTACACGATCTCCAGTTTGCCTGGTTTCCGCTGGTCCGTCTGAAGATTGAAGGCCTTCCCGACACTAAGGGCGCAATTTCAGACCTTCGTAGTTATGAGCGGGATCTACGGAGTGTTATTGGCAAGCTTCGTGATGCTGTAAACAACAATAATGTGCCGGCGACAGAGAGTATTTGGATTAATACCCTGGAGGATGCCAGGCTGGCACTGAAGCAGGGAATCGAGAGTGCCGAAGCTAAAATGGATCTAATTAATATCGCCGTTACGAAAATCAGTCAGGTACTTCAAATCCAACCGACCTACATAAATGGAAGCCTGATGCGGGCAATAGGGGCATTGCGCCTGATGGACCTCAAATCGACCGTGCAGCGCGTACTCGACAAGTTGATTGTCAAAGATCCAACCTCTGATAGCGTGCAGCGATTTCGAGAAGGCATCAAGGCCTTGAACAAAATGGATTCAGAACTGGGAGAGTTGATGAAGGAGCATGACATCTGGCAGGCAAACGAGGGCAAGATGCCTATGATTAGATTGATGCTGGAACACCTCGCGCCATTTGAAATCTTGTGGCAACGACTGAAAAGTGAGAGTTCACCGCTATACAACGGAAAAACCGAAGAATGGGCCACGGACATGCAAAACGATGAATCAGCCGTGGATCAGGCTCTTAAGGACCAAAGTCTCCCAAGAGTAAAGGAATCTTTCAATATGTTTGATAAAGATGCCACCAGGCGCTTCTGGGATGTGGATAAGTTGATTAAGCAGAAATGCAAAGAGTTGAGCAAGATCCGTCCCGACGCGGACCCCAATTTATGAAACTTCTTTAGAGACTCGGGCTCTGCCTCGAGTTTCGGAGTGATCGCCATGGCTGAAACTGCCGAGACACCAAACACCGGTAAGAACAACGCAACTCCCTTCACGTCACTTAGTGCACTCGTCGATGTACACAGCCATCTGCTTCAGCGAGAACCGGCAGACGAAGAACGACCTAAGTACCTTGAGGAGGTCGAAGAGTTTCTGCACAACGCTCAGGCCACCGGTGCAATACTCGACACGGCCGAAGAGCGGTATACGGCCCAGAGCATACTGAACTACTGGATCACAGTCCTGTATCGAAATGTGGTCGAGGTCGAAAACGCAGTTCCGGTCGAAAGCGCTGCGTTGGCCGATTACAACCCCAGTTTGAATTTGAAGATGGAGGATGCGCAGTGCCCCTACCCGGGAGTCCGCGCGTTTCGAGAAGACGAGAACAAATTGTTCTTCGGACGCCAACGGCAAATAAACTATTTGCTGAGCCGGCTTAGAGAGGATCGCCTCCTGGCTGTAGTTGGGCCCTCAGGCAGCGGAAAAACCTCGATAGTTTTGGCCGGCCTGTTGCCGGAAATGAACCAGGCCGATAAGGCCAGTAATACTCAACGCCAATATTTCCCAGTCATCTCGCCCGGCAAGCGTCCCCTCGACAGCCTTAACCGCCTGCTTCAGGGCTCGAGCGATGTGGCCTCCGCTCACAGCAACGCAATGCAAACTGACGGCTTTCACCGTGACACGTTTCACCTGCTAAAGCGGATCGAGGAGGCAACGCGACTCCCGGCAGTTATTGTCATTGATGAATTCGACGAGGTGTTCACGCGCTCAAATGAAAGCGACCGGCATGATTTCATCGCCAACCTCGCCCGCGTTATTCAAGCGCCGGATGCCAAACACATCGTCATCCTCACGATGCGAGATGATAATTACGATTCCTACCTTCGCCGGCCCGAACGTTTTAGAAAAGCCCTCGATCCCGCCAAAGTCTCTTTACCGCAACTCAGCTCAATCGACCTGCGCGATGCAATTGAGAAACCAGCCGCATATGTGAGATTGAAGTTTGAGGAGTCGACGATCAAGGCCCTGGTCAAAGAGACAATCAGTGAACCTGTCGGGCTCCCTCTGCTGCAGTTCACTTTGTGGAAACTATGGACCAGGAAGAACCAGGAAGACGATATCAACGTAGCTTTCGACCACATGAAGAGCTGTCGGAAGGCGCTGGCGGACAGCGCCGAAGAGTTTTTCAGAAAACTGGATTTCCTCGACCAACGTTCGTGTAGCCGTTTGTTGAGCAAACTGATCAAGCTTGACGGTGACCTGCGAGCCTATAGTTATCCCGCCGCGCGGTCTGAGTTGCACCGGACGGCTGAAACCAAGGCGCGGGTTGACAGTCTGATAAAAAGACTCAGCGAAGCACAGCTTATTCGGCTCTGCAAAAGACCGGTGTCCGCTGACGATCAGGTTGAATTGGTCCATGATTCCTTAATTCGCACCTGGCCGCGGATGGCGTCGTGGGTTGCAAAAAAGAGAAATGCCCGGTGGTGGTCCAGGATCGCCGCGAGTGTTTTGGTTGTCGCTCTGATGTTTCTGCTCGCTTTTCTGCTGGCATTGAAGTGGGGGCAGAAAAAGCAGGGCGACCAGGCGTTGGCGTTAGCCGAAATCAGCGATCAACAATTCAAGAATGAACGCCTCGACCTCGCCCTGCTATTCGCCCGGAATGCTTATGAGCTAGAGCCAAATGTGACCACAGAAAGCAACGTGCTCAAATTACTCGGAGCGCTTCAATCCACTTCGCATCCCAAAATGTTCCTCTATGAGAAGAACTTCGAGGCGGAGGATATGGCCTTCAGCGCCGAGCCTGCCGGCGATCCTACCAGGATAGCTGCCGTTGATGACAACGGGAACGTCTTGATTTGGAATATGACATCCCGAGAAATCGAACAGAAGCTGGCAGTTGGCAGCGCGACATATCCCCTGGCTTTTAGTCCTGACGGTAAGACATTAGCCACTGCCTCGAAAGATGCAGATGTAGCGCTGATTCTGTGGGATCTTGAAAAGGGTGAGCAGAAAAAACATGGCCGTCAGACCGCGGCATTCCCGCTTACCAGTATGGCTTTTAGCCACGACGGTAAGACCCTTATCACAGGTAGCGTGGCTGGCACTGTGATCGGATGGGATCTGTCAAGCGATGAAATCAAAGGTACACCGCTCTACCCACATTCCAGCACGGTCAATGCTATTGCCTTCAGTGCCAATGACCAGTGGCTGGCCATCGGTAGCGAGGACGGAACAGTGATTCTGTCGGATCAAACAGCAAAACGAAAGAACCGCAAAACCCTTGCAGGACGAGGAGGCGTAAAGCGTATTGTTAGCCTGGCCTTCAATAAGCAGGATGACCAATTGGCAGCGGGGAGCTCGGGCGAAGTGTTCATCTGGGATATTGCCACCGGCAGCCGGATCACCGAGTTTACGACCTGCTCTACTCGGGCACCAATCCTTGTCTCCTTTCGCGATGATGACCAATTCTTAACAGCCTTTAGCTTTGATGGCTCTCTCATCTCACTGGACTTGATCTCGGGAGAGATGAAAGACAATGAATTTTACAAACCTACCGCGACTCGTAGCGCAACTTTCAGCAATAATGGCGAGCTTTTGGCCTTGCCCGGTGACGATGGCGTAGTCGTGTTGGACGTGGTTAGTCCGAGCATTCTAATGGCAGGAAGCAGGGTACCTGTAGCTGGCGTGGTGAAGAGTATCGCGTTCAGCCCCGGGCCTGATAACCAGGTCATGACCGCAAGAGAGGACGATGGTTCGCTGACCGAGTGGAAGATTCCAAGCGCTGAAAGACTCCGCGTGGACAACGGTGTGCATATCGAGAGCTACGTATCAAGCCTGGCGTTCGCTGAGAATGGCGGATTGATGGCCTTGGGATTGGAGAATGGAACGATTAGTCTGCGTGACGTCAAAGGTAATAAGCAGATCAAGGGGCTCGACCCACAGACGGGCACATTAGTTAAAGAAGGCATTCTTGACCCGGTTCAAGAGTCCGATGTGACTGCTGCAGATTACGAAGCTCTAGCTGCTCCTTTGATCTCAAAGATTGTCTTTGACCCCCAGCCGGGAAGCTCTCGACTTGCAGCAGTGGTCAAGCTCAGGAACGGGAACACAGAAATCGCCCCGGCTGATGATAATTATCTTGGAACGAAAATTATCCTCTGGGATACCAGCCAACCAACTTCGACTCCAGTGCCGACTGAGGAAGATTCCTTCGTGACAAGTCTGGCGTTTAGTCCCGACGGTCAAATCCTTGCCTGGGGGAGTGCGCCCTCCGACCCTGCGGCGAAGCCCAATTTTAAGGTATTGCTGTGGGACGGACACCAACGCGAAGCTTTAGCGTGCCGAGAGAAAGGATCAGGCGACGCCCAGGTATTGTGCGAGGCCAGGGTAGCTAGTTTGGCTTTTGACCGGCACATGCACATTCTTGCAGCCGGCTTGGATAATGGGAAAATTCTTCTGTGGGATACAACGACCCGCAAGAGAGTTGGTGGTCCCCTCGAAGGATCGGCAGGCCAGGTTACCGATCTGGCTTTCGGGCTTGATGGCACCATCCTGGCCGCCGTCACCAACAGGCAGTTGCGTTATCCACCACCGGGGGTGATTACCTTATGGGATGTAGCGACCCGGACGCGGATCGGTAGCCCACTGCGAGGACATAACAAGCGAGTATCAGCTATTGCGTTCAGTGCCGACGGTAAGATGCTGGCTTCAGGGTCCGATTCTGTGGGCGGACAAATCATTCTCTGGGATCTCGATATCAAAAATGCTGGCAACCGCTTTTGCGGGATAGTCGGTTGTCAGCATGAACGGTCAGAGGTGGCGGATCAGCTCAAGAATACATCCTGGTTTCAGAAGTTTTATCGCAGCTGGTCCAGTTGGTGTCCAGAGGTCATTTGTAACTCGATTTGGCTCTGAATATGTCGTTGAGAATCTTTGCAAGCCGGAGGCCGGCGCGAGTGAGCTGTACTTCGACAACCTTGACATTCGTGGCATAGTACTGCTGGTCAAGTGTCCAAGATCGTTTATCAGCAACCATAAATTCTCCATTAGGATGCTTATAAGCATCCCAGGCTAGTTTGTGCGCTTCAAGTGCCCAGCCGGTCGCCGAACCCTGGGTTGAAATCCGATTAGTCTGACCAGCGGGACTTTGTGAGAAGTTCTTGGTGAGTTGGGTGGCATAGTCACCCACAGACCGGGCAGATTGCTTTAAGCCACTTTCAACGAGGTCGGCGTCCCACACATCGTGGAGATTGGTAGAACGGCCCGATAGTGATGTGACTCTTACCCGATTTGCTGCAAGGTCTTGCGGATTGGTATTCGTAGTGACATGAAAAGGCTGATGAAGGTCACCGATGAGATGTACTAAATACTTCAGCGCTTCGGCTCGTTCCGTAGGATCTCTCTCGGTGTCTTTGAGAATCACTGTTTGCTGTGCGATCGCGTCGATAATGCAGGTTTCATCGCTCCCGCAGTCCTTCGATCGTAAGTAACGGGTGTCACTCAACGGGATTGAGACAAAGTGCCAGCTCCTTGTCATCGCTCTTGAGCCCTTTATTTCATCTGCCCAGCCAGACACACTTTCAAGCGTCTCGCCAGAATCAAGTACCTCCGCGATCGCCTGACGGGCACCAATCGACAGTTTGCCCATGGCGATGCGCGCGATTACCTGATGTCCGCGGTTGCCCCACCCGAGTGTGCGTGAAGGCATGGAAAGCATGATCACCAGGACCATGAGAAAGTAGCACGATTGCTTGAATGAGGTTTTTCTGGACATTCGTTTTCCAAGAAGGCGGGCTATCGGTTTCGATTCTTAGGAAAGCGCTTTGCCATAGCGATACTGAATCGGCGCTGTCAACAAAACAGATTGCCGGCGCGGCGTTCTCTTAAGACTGAAAACCTCCAATCTGCCGCAGCTGTCAGTGGCGACCCGCAGGTACTAGTTCAGGGCCGATCTCCGGGAGCCCCTGCTTTCTTAGCCGCTGCCTTGGCTATTGTAGCCTATCAACATTTCAGTAAATGCCGAGCGGCTCAGCGGCAATTCACTTTTACGTAAACAGTTGTCTGCTCTTGAATTCCTCGGTGCCTTCGAGTTGCGGCACCTGGTCATAGTTCTCTTCCTCCAGCGCGGAAAGCAGAGTCTTATGCAAGTCGGCATAAGTGAGATTGTAATTGGCATCGGTGACAGTTTTGATGGCGTAATAACTCATGGCGCCATGATAATCATTGGAAATGTAGGCGTCGGCGGAAGTCTGGCTACTTTTGCAGCCGCTTAACAAAATTTCCTTCATGCCTGACTCCGGATACTTTTCCTTTTTAACGAACGCCTTCAATTCCTCAGGCAAGAGTTCTTTACCGCCCCACACGCGGGGATTAAGTTGCCGACTCCTCCGGTACTCATTCAGTTTCACGCGGGTGACGGAGCCTGAATGGCAGGAATCCGAAATAACCGTCAGTCTAGCGCCTGCCGGAATATTTTTAAATAACTCGCGCAACTCGTCGTCGACGAGCAGGTTTGAATCGGTGTCATGAGGACAAATGGCTTCGTCGAATTTGTCCTCATCGCCGTCGGTATCGGCGAGATAAGTACCATGTGAAGCGTTGGTGAACACGAGGATGTCGCCGGCTTTTGCTCCTACCAGGAGACCTTTGAGGGCATCAACTATATTAGCCTTGGTGGCGTCGCCATTGAGCAGCTGTTTGATGTCGTTAAAGTCGAAATGGTTTCTGAGAAGATTGGTCCAGTCGTTTGCGTCATTCACGCAACCACGTAAATCATTCGCTTCTCCGAATGGGTAATCATTGATACCTACGCACAGTGCCTTTTTGGTCATGAGGAGTTCCCCTTCGTAAATGGCTTAAGAATCAGCAGGGGTTTGATAAGAGCTAATAAACTACGCGTCCGGCGATTTTCGAAAGAGCTGGGCTGCTTGGCAAAGGAACAATGAAGCAGAGACTCGTGAGAGTTCAGCCTAATGGGAGAACGCCGGGACGATATTCCTTCCGATGTGGGAAGTCAATAGTTGAACGCACTCATGGTTCTCGGATCGCACGAGCCGGGCCTGAGACTCCGCCAGTTTTGAAGGAGGAACAAATCGGTTTCAATACACGCCACTGAACCGTTGATTGATGACTAGGGAAAGGGAATTGAGCCGAGCAGGACTCGAACCTGCGACCCACTGGTTAAAAGCCAGTTGCTCAGCCGACTCGACAAGATCAAAGTCTGAACTGGGCGCTTGGAAGCATGGGTAGTTAAAAAAGGGTCTTCTGCGCGCCAGTATTCAGAGTCTCATCCCTTGCCCAACTTCTCTTGAAATCTTTCGGCCAACGGCGGCAACGACTGCCGCAGCCTGTCGGAGTTTCGCTGCCTCCAGTCCTGCATTTCGAATCTGGCCGGCAGCATCAACTTGGATTACGTTGATCTGCTTGTTGGCACCAAGTTCTAATTGGTCCAAGGGATATTAGGGAGATCGAACGCGCCCTGAAATCGGCCGATACCTTTGTGAATCTAGAGCTCGCCGATCTCAGGCTTCCGTTCAAAGTGCCAAACATCGATCCTGTGGCAATACTCTGGCCGGCGGTGAGTGAAGGCGGGGACGCGGGTGAGAGAGTGTAAACGTAAGCCGATGTCGAATGAGCTTTTGTCTTCTGGTTGTTAAGGCCAAAAACAAACAACCTCGTCCAATTCCAATGAACGAGGCTGTCCGTTTTACTCTCGAAGAACTCGTTGAAGGCGCTGAGGGTGACGAGTTCGTTTTTTCCATTGCCAGAAATGGAGTGAGTCTAAGCACTCTCAGATCTGGATTCATGAAAGGTTGCGAACTCGCCGGCATCACCTACGGAACGAAGCAAATAGGCGGCATCAACTGGCATGACCTGCGTCACACATTCGCAACCAGACTGGAACAGGGAATCCATCAGCTCGAGATAATGGATCTGATGGGCCACTCATCGCAAGCGATGGTCAAGAAGTATGCACATCAGACGCCGCTCGCTGCGCAAAGAGCGGTCGACACCTTACCACAACCTGCCAGTGAGGTTCAGGACCTAACCAATGAACTTCCGGCGTGTTGAGCTTTACATGTTTCCCGCAAGGGACGCATCGGGACGCATCGAATGGACCAGGCAGGTTGAACGAACTGAAAAATGCTAAGGAAAATTGGTGCCGAGGGCGGGAGTCGAACCCGCACGCCCTTGCGGACAACGGATTTTAAGTCCGTAGCGTCTGCCATTCCGCCACCCCGGCATAGAGGAGTTAAGTCTCACGTTATCAAACACTTTCAAGCTTTTCTCACCTTACGTCAAACCGGTAAAGATGATGTAATGATGTAAGATGATGTAATTATTTTTAACCCGCCGCCCGAAATTCAACAACTCTCGCGGGAGTCCCCCTCAATCGATTGACCGCTCCACGCATAGCTTCTGGCGTGCCATGCGCATAGTTCGCCGTGACTGAAAGGGTCTTATGGCCCATGAGTTCTTTGATGTCGAACGGATGAACGCCTTGCTCCCGTAGGCGGGTTGCAAACGTATGTCGAAGCCCGTGCCAAGTCAGTCCACCGACACGAGTCAATCCATAGGTTATTTCCGCGCGGGTACAGGCGATCTCAAAACCACGTTTGATCGTGGCAGTGCTAACACCATTGCGTGAGAACGTAAAGACAGAGTCAACCGCCGGTGCGTCTGCAATCACCGCC
>JAMQPI010000326.1 GCA_023717565.1 Pyrinomonadaceae bacterium
GATACGGGACCAGAACCGCGAAGGCGATCTGGCTGTCGGTGGCCAGAAGGGCACTCTCAACAGCCTCCAGGTGGACGGTGTAGACAATAACAACACCTTCTTCGGTCAGTCGTTTGGTCGCACGGGCGTGCGCCCGCCCTACCAGTTCTCCGAAGAGTCCGTACAGGAGTTTCAGGTTAATCAGAATGGGTTCTCAGCCGAGTATGGCCGAGCGGGTGGCGCGGTTATCAACGTGGTCACCAAGTCAGGCACTAACGAGTTTCATGGCGGCGCCTTTGAGTTCTTCCGTGATGAATCGCTGAACGCAAACACCCCGCAACTCAAGGCCTCGCAGTTCCAGCGCGGTTTGCCGAATAAGAGACCGCCGCTGCAGATAAATCAGTTTGGCGCCCGCTTGGGCGGCCCGATTAAGAGAAACAAAGCGTTTTTCTTTTTTACCTATGATGGGCAGCGTCAGAAATTGCCGAATTTTTTAGATCCTCCCAGTTTTTTTACGCAGCCAGCGAACATTCAAGCGTTGCTGCAGCCGAAACTCAGCACCTACCAGATTAATCGAGATCAGGACGTTTTCATGTTGAAGGGCGACATTGCTCTTACGAGTAACCATCTGCTGTCACTTCGTCTCAATCAACAGAGCTTTACCGGCAAGAACAATGAATTCACCGGTTCACTGGGAACGCAAGAACATTCCGGCGACAGCATCGCCAAGACGACCACCTTTTCAGGTTCACTGGTCTCAACCTTTAGTAGTTCTACAGTGAATGAACTTCGTTTCCAGATTGCCAAAGACCGTGAGCCAGGTGAAGCCAACAGCACTGACCCGGAAGCGCAGATCAACACGGGGAGCGGCTTCCTCCTGATCGGCCGAAATAACTTCAGCCCGCGCGAGACGACAATCAAACGAGCGCAGTTTATCGATAACATTTCGTTCACCTACGGTCGTCACACCTTTAAAGCGGGCCTGGACATAAACGTCGATCGGATCTTCAACTTTTTCCCGGGCTTCTTCAGTGGGCAGTATACTTTTCCCAGCTATGCCGCCTTTGCCGCTAATACGCCGTCGGCTTTCTCACAGAATTTCGCCGGCGCAAACACGACCGGCGCCACTACGCATCCTAACAGTAAGGACTTTGCGCTATTCTTCCAGGATGACTTTCACCTAACTCCCAACCTAACGCTCAATCTCGGGCTTCGTTATGACAAGCAGTTCCTGGCCGCCCCAGAGGTGAGAAACCCGGATCCGGCATTGCTGGCGGCAGGTCTCGATACCAGCCGGCAACCGAAAGACTCCGACAACTTCGGGCCTCGCGCAGGCTTCAGTTATGCGTTTGATGACAAGACTGTTTTGCGTGGTGGCTACGGAATGTTTTATGGCCGTACCACGGCTATCATGTTGGGAACGGCTCATTCAAACAATGGCATCAATATTTTGGGTGTCACGTTGACGTGTGGTGGCACTCCAGCCTGTCCAACCTACCCAAATATTCTAAGCGGCCCTCCGGGTGCCGGATCCCAACGGCCGAATCTCTTTCTCTTCGCCGACGATTATCAGCAACCATATGTACAACAAGGAAGATTCGGCATTGAACGAGAACTATTCAAGAATGTCAGCCTCGGGGTAACCTATCTCTACTTCCGGGGCGTCCACCTCTCGCGTACGCGCGACGTCAATCTCTTCGCGCCCGTTGCGACTACCGCTATTGATCAAGTAACCGGGCAATCTTTCACCGTGCAACGGTTCCCCGGCGCCTCGTTCACCGCGGCGGCGCCAATCCGACCCTTCGCAAATTACAATCGGATCAACCTTTTCGAGGATTCAGCTAACTCGCGATATCAGGGACTTGCGGTACAGGCGAGGAGACGATTCGCGCCAACAAGATCCTTTCCGTTCTTCGAGGGCGGCGCGTATCAGTTCTTGCTCTCCTACGCTTTCTCGAAAGCACAAGACGACAAGCCCGATCAAACGGCAGTTGTTCCGGGTGGTGGCGACGACTCGAAGGTCACGCAGAATTCTTTTGATCTGAGAGATGAATGGGGTTACTCAGATGCAGACCAGCGACATCGGTTTGTATTCAGCTCGGTTTTCGAGGTTGGCAAGATCAAATCCACAAACAAACTGCTGCGATTCTTGTTCAATGATTTTACTATCTCTGGAATCAACCAGTACCAATCCGGCTTTGCTTATTCGGCTCAGGTGGGAGCGGACCTCAACCGCGACGGAAACTCGCGCAATGATCGGATACCCGGACTGGTTCGCAATAGTTTCCGCACGGACGCCGTCTTTCAAACCGACACGCGAATAATGCGGACTATCCGCACCAGCGAAACCACCAAGCTTCGTCTGATCCTCGAGGGCTTTAACATCTGGAACCGTGCCAATACGGGTTTGGCTCCAGGAGGAGGTTACTTTTCCTTTGTGAACATCAACCAATACCGAGGCTTCACCGCAAACGCGGTGCCCGGAAACATTACCCTGCTTCCAGCTCTACCTGCCACGGCATTTGGCCTGCCCCGATCAATCAATACTCCGAGGCAACTGCAACTAGCCGTTAAATTTGACTTCTAGAGATCCCGGACTGGGGTTGCCGAGGCCACCTTTGCTGGGTATGCGATATAGCGCACATAGTGTATAGTTGCCGCTCGATCATCTGGTGACAATGTGGACTGTTCGCCCCCGTCCTTCTTGCCATTCTGTGGTTCGTTCCACCATAAACAGACAACGCTGCAAAGGAATTCGGGAAGTGAAAATTCTACTCTATAACCCTGATAACGGCGTGACGCGTAATTTCATGCCACATCTCTGGATGTTTTTGCTGCAGTCTCTCACCCCTCCAGAACACCAGGTCCTGTTGATTGACGGCAACGCCAAGCCTCTGACTGAAGAGGAGTTGGTGCAATTTATCCGGGATGAAAAGATCGGACTAGTAGGAATTGGGGCGATGACCCGAATGGTGGCCCGAGCTTACCGGATGGCTGATGCCATTCGCGCGATAGGCGTACCGGTCGTGATGGGTGGTCCTCACGTTACCGAAGCAGCAGATGAAGCGCTCGGCAGAGACGGCGGTCCGCGGCATGCGGACGCAGTGGCCTTAGGTGAGGCCGATGAAACGTGGCCGAAGATTGTTGCTGATGCTGCGCGCGGCCAACTCAAAGAAGTCTACGAACCCGTAGATGAAACCGGCAAAGAGCGCAAGCCAAGTCTGGCTCCTTATCCATCCATTCCCTGGGAGAGCCTCGACCTCGATCAGTTCAACCTGGTTCCCAAAGTAGCTCGTTCGTTTCTCGAGCGGCATGGCGCCGGCTGGGGAACGTTCCATATGGTGCCCATCGAATCGGGACGCGGCTGTCCATACGGGTGTGAGTTTTGTACAGTGACGGGGTTCTTTGGTGATTCGATTCGCTTCCGCACAAATGAAAGTGTAGTTGACGAACTACTGCGGCTAAAGATGCGCGCGCGCAAGAATCTTGGTCAGATAGCCGTCTTTTTCATCGACGATAATTTCGCCATCAATATCAAGCGCACCAAGTCACTACTCAGAGACATTATTGCTGCCGATGCCCAGCTTCCCTGGACCGCTCAGATTAGTGCCAACCTCTTGCGTGACGAAGAGCTGGTGGATCTGATCCATGCTTCGGGTGGCAGGTGGATATTCATTGGCATGGAGTCAATCGATCCGGCCAATCTTGCGGACGTGAACAAGAACTTCAACAAGCCCGGCGAATATGCCGCCGTGCTGGACCGCCTGGCTAAACGTAACATCTATGCGATTACGTCTTTCATCTTTGGGATGGACAATGACACTCCTGGCGTGGCCGACAGAACCCTGGAACAAATAGCAACCTGGCCCCCAGTGCTGCCCGTCTTCGGACAACTTACCGCATTTCCGGGAACGCCGTTGTACGCCAGGTTGGGGGCCGCGGGCCGTATGACTCGACCTCGTCACTGGATGGATTTTGCGCCGTTCAAGATGGCCCACACTCCCCTGAAGATGACCATTGAAGAGGCCCAGATGGAAGTGGACCGAGCATGGAGAACGTCTTACAGCGCTGAGAGCAATCAGAAGGCACTGCAGTCGATCGCCGATAGACGGATTGATGACAGATTAATGCACCTGATTGCGCGATTGTTCTTCCGAGGCATTTACTTCCCTCAGTTGACCCGGCGCGATTGGACCAGGTTGGTAGCTCAAAATCGGCGACCGGTTTGGAAGCTCGCCAAAGAAGCTTTCAGCTTGTATCGGGCCTCGCGCAAGAACACTCCTCGAGCCGAAGCGCTCACGCGGCCGCTGCAGTCTTAAGTGCTGATCGTATCCGTTTGAATTAGAATTAACGACGATACCTGGCTGGCAGGGACTCACCGGCCCGTTCGCCTTGCCAGTAAGCTGTCAGAATCCACCATCGCCCTCCATCCCATAGCAGTTGAAAGCTCCCGACGCCTCGGTAGGTTACCTCGCCCTTCGGAGATTTACGCGCCTCAAACGCGCAGAATACATGGGCCAGGTTTGCATACTGCTCCACCCACTTCTTTACCAACCTCTCATAGTTGCCATTCGAGGCCAGGTACTCTCGAGCTTCCTCAATATATTGATCGATCGAGCGACCGACTGCTACGGCTGGCTCAGTTTTGGAACGCCGAATTGTGATCACCCGGGCCGCCGGTGCGAAGAGCGATCGCATGCGAGCGAAGTCTCGGGGCCCTGCCGGACCTGAGCCTGAGGACAAAAAGGCCGAGACAATAGCCTCCGGGGAGACGACGTCCTGTCGCGTCGCTTGTGGAGTTTGCTCAACTGGGGCAGGTTGGGCGACGGTCGCCGAACTGAGCATTAACAATAGGACCGCAGTAGATATCGTTTTCATGTTTCAACGTCATCCCTTGTGATGAACAATCGACGCGGTTGCCAGACTTTATTAGAGCCCTTCAGGTTGAGTGCCCGTAGCGCCAATCCAAACCAGACGATGATAAAGTTGGTCCATCTGCTCCGGCGATTCCCGCATACCTCGATCAATCCACCAAGTCAGTAATGAAAGCAGGGCCCCAGCATGGGCGAAGGCAACGGCAGGGCGATCGCTCGCGGGAATTTCTTTCCCCCGCGGCAACTCGGCTAGTCGTCGCTCGATGCCGCGAGCGAAGTGTCCTCTCGCCAACTCCAGATTCTCGTACAACTTGCCGGATTTAGTGAGGGCCGTGAGGAACCAGCTCATTTCGCCAACGTGCTCGAAAAACTCTTGCACCGGCGCTACCCGATCGGACTTGTCACCCTGCACCGATAAAGCCGTGGAGATCAACTCAAAGAACTCGTCCGCGTCGCTCATCAACAGATCATCTTTGTCGCGATAGTGCACGTAAAAGGTCGAGCGACCGACCCCGGCGCGATCGAGTACATCCTGTACCTTGATCGCGTCGAACGGTTTCTCCTGCATGAGTTCGACCAAAGCATCGCCCAGACGATCGCGGGTTCTCCGGACTCGCGCGTCCATCTTTTGCTTTGTCAGACGATGATGTGCCCGCGTTACCAGGTCGTTGATGGACATAGCGTGCCTCTCTGTCCGGTTAGACCGCTTGCGGTGAGTGGGACGGTGGACAGCCCCGTTTCGCACCTCTACATTCCCATTACCTTGCGTGCTTACAAATCTTGCCGCTCAGACGAACGGCCAATTTAGAAACGAACGGTATCAATCATTATGATCTCTTTGCAAAGTGTTACCAAGGAGTACGAGACACCGGCAGGAATGTTCTCCGCTCTCCGGGATATCAATGTCGAAGTCCGGAAGGGCGAGTTCGTGGCGGTCGTCGGCAAATCCGGTAGCGGAAAATCTACCCTCCTTAACATGGTGGGAGGCATCGACCGCCCATCTTCAGGGACCGTGGCCGTGGCCGGGACTGAAATTCACAGCTTGAGCGAGAGCCAACTCGCCTTATGGCGCGGCCGCACTGTAGGGTTTGTGTTCCAGTTTTTCCAACTGCTGCCTACACTGACCGGCGCTGAAAACGTCATGTTGCCGATGGACTTCTGCCGGACTTTTCCAGCGCGAGAACGACGCCAACGCGCGCTCGAACTGCTGGAACGCGTCGGCGTCGCACAGCAGGCGGACAAGCTGCCATCGTCCCTTTCTGGAGGCGAGCAACAGCGGGTTGCTATCGCCCGGGCGTTGGCCAATAACCCTCCAGTGGTGCTGGCAGATGAACCAACTGGCAATCTGGATTCTGTGACCGCCGGCGCCGTTATTGACCTGTTTCGGCAAATGGCGAAGTCCGGAACCACGGTCGTGATTGCCTCGCATGAGCGAGACATTGCTCGGGTTAGTGATCGGACCGTGGAGGTGGTCGACGGCACTATCGTCGGCATCGCCACTGACCCTTATGCCGCGCCCGAAGCGGAGGACTGCGCATGACAACCCCATGGCGCAAGGTGATCCGAGACTTTTGGAAGGAGCGCATGCGCACCGCTCTGGTGGTTCTGGCGATTGCTCTGGGAATCTCGGGATTTGCTTCAGTCATGGCAGCCTACGCGATTCTCACTCGCGCTTTAGACGAGGGTTATCTGGCTACCAATCCGGCCTCCGCCACGCTACGGACTGACCGGATTGACGATGACCTGATCAGCGCAAT
Organism: Pyrinomonadaceae bacterium; assembly: GCA_023717565.1. GTDB lineage: Bacteria > Acidobacteriota > Blastocatellia > Pyrinomonadales > Pyrinomonadaceae > PSRF01. Next base: position 6,611 of record JAMQPI010000326.1, read on the forward strand.
CCTGGCGAATCCCGAAGTCAGCGATGCAGAGCCACGGAGAGTAGTTAACGGTCGGATCAGGTCAGGACCGGTTGAGTGGCGCAACCTGATGATCTTTGTGGTGAAGGACTTTGGCAACATACGCGTGAGCAAGCTAAACCCGGAGGCGGGCGCCTGGCCGCCCGCTCTCGGCGAGATATTGATCGAAAGGGATGCATTCCGTGTAGCACGGGCCCGAATCGGTGACACGGTGACCGTGAAAATCGCCCAGGGTAAAGAGCAGACTTTACGCGTCAGCGGCGGCGTCCACGATGTGGGCCAAGCCCAGGCCCGCATGGAGAACATGGTTTATGGCTACATCACGCTGGCTACTCTGGCACAGCTGGGTGAAGAGGCGTATCTGGATCAGTTGAATATTCTGGTTGCGCAAAACAGGTTCGACGAAGGCCATATCCGCACCGTCGCGACCGACATCCAGAAGTTAGTGGAGGGTCGTGGTCATCCCGTTCGGCGATTGGATATCCCGCGGCCGGGCAAGCATCCGCATACTGACATCACTGGCGTCATGCTTCTCTCGATGTCCACCTTTGGTTTGTTTGTATTGGTCCTTAGCGGAATAGTGGTCGTGAATCTCATCACCGCACTAATGGCTTCGCAGGTGCGGCAAATTGGCGTGATGAAGGCGATTGGCGGCACGCGTTGGCAGATCGCCCGAATCTACTTTGGTCAGGCGCTGCTTCTGGGTGTGGCCGCCATCATCGTCTCTCTGCCCCTGGGACTGTTGGGAAGCCGGATACTCTGTCGTTACCTGGCCGCCTTTCTAAATTTCGATATCAACAGCTTTGCCGTGCCGGTCTGGGTCTATTTGCTGGTGGCCCTCGTTGGTCTGGTCACGCCTCTCCTGGCGGCTGCCTACCCGGTTTGGAAAGGGAGTGGAATCTCCGTTCGTGAAGCGCTGGCGGATTTCGGGACTTCTCGGAATACCTTCGGAACTAGTGTCCTGGACCGCGCTTTGGCGGGAGTGGGGGGTAGCGTCCGTCCGCTAGTGTTCGCCCTGCGCAACAGCTTTCGACAGCGTACTCGGCTGGCGCTGACGCTGCTGACCATGGCGGCCGGGGGACTCTTCTTCATTTCTGCCCTCAACGTCCGCGCTTCGATGATCAGTACGCTCGATCGCCTGTTCGCCGGCAAGAAGTATGACCTGTCAGTGGCCCTGGGTAACATGTACCCTTCCGAAAAGCTCGCACGCGTTATCAATAACACCCCGGGTATTGTGCGCGGAGAAGGTTGGTTCACCACTGATGGGACGCTTCCGGATCCAACGGCGGCCGCGACACCAGGCAATGCCGGCAGCAGCGGACTTCACTCCGGTGGAGTGGCCGGGGGTGGACAGGGGAGCGGTGGTTCAAGGGGAACCCGGGTCAATGTGATCGCGCTGCCCCCTGAAACGAATTTGTTGAAGCTGGAGATTGTCGAGGGTCGTGATCTGTTACCCGGCGAGTCCGATACGATCGTGATCAATAGCGCGTTGGCGAAAAAGCTGCCGCAGCTAAAGGTGGGCGATCCACTGACACTGCAGATGGGACCAGCGGAGACTACGTGGCGAGTTGTTGGCATTTCCAGGGAATCCTTCTCTCCTTCCACTGCCTACATCCCGCTGGCTTTCATCGCAGAGCGCCATCCCGGAATGGCCAACAACCTGCGGCTGGTCCTGAACAAGACAGACGCCGCCTCGATCAATGCCGTCAAGACCAGCCTGGAGCGGAACTTGGAGTTGGAAGATGTACGCGCGCTGGGCAGTCTCAGTCAGGCCGACAGCAGGTTTAGCTTTGATCAGCACATGTTGATGATCTACGTCTTCCTGATCGTGATGTCCGGAATTATCGGCGGGGTGGGAGGTCTGGGGCTAATGACTACGATGAGCCTCAATGTCATGGAACGCCGGCGCGAAATGGGACTCTTGCGTGCGATCGGTGCGTCCCCGGGATTCGTGTGGACCATCGTGGTCGCTGAAGGCGTGCTCGTGGGCTTGTTGAGCTGGGCGCTCGCCGCTTTAGTCGCATGGCCGGTAAGCAAGCTCGTGGGGAACTTCCTCACCCGGGTCGTATTTCAGACTGGGCTGGAGTTCGCATTTGAGACTCGCGGGCTTTTTATCTGGCTTGCAGTTTCTGTTTTAGTGAGCGCCGCGGCCAGTTTCATTCCTGCGTGGCGCGCATCTCGATTCACTGTGCGAGAGGCCTTGGCTTATGAATGAATCACGGTTTGAAGTCTCTAATCAGCACGACATCGCTGTTAATTACACCACGCGAGAGGGCCAGCTGCTTGCCATCACGCGACCAGGCAAAACCAAAGATGCGCTGGTCCTTGAAGTCAGTCAATTGTCTCGGCGCACCGCCGTCGATACGCTGAATCCAGATATTTGAGACGCCTGCTCTTGTATCGACATAAGTCAGATCACGGCCGTCGGCTGTCCAGTGAATCGTCCGGCCAAAGGACCCTGGTATGTCGAACATTTTCATGGGTTGCCCCCCGGCAAAGGGTACGACAGCTAATTTATAATCGGCGCCTGCCTCATCCTGATAGTTGCAAGCGAACCATTTACCATCTGGCGAAATGCTCGGAAATGCCGATTCCTCATCAGTCATTCTTACCGGCGTACCGCCTTCGGCGGAAATCTTCCATACAGACCAAAAGCTCGACGACGGATCGTAGGCCGTATACAGAATCCATTTGCCATCCGGTGAATAGTCTGGAAGGTACTCACCCACACCGTTGGTAAGTTGTCTCGAGTCTCCGCCGTCGAGTTCCATCCGCCAAAGGTTTGTGTTGCCAGTGCGCTGGGAGGCCCAAACGATGTAACGGCCATCTGGTGAGACGACTGGGTCAAAGTTCTGGCTCGTATTAACAGACAATTGTCTCTGTCCGCTGCCGTCGCCTGCCATGATCCAGACATTTGGCTTTCCCCCGGCGACTGAGCGATAGACGATCTTGCCGTCCGGAGTCCAGGAGAGGCCTCGCGTCCCGTCGTCTCTTTCCGTGCCTGAAGTAATTTGTCTGGCACTGATAAGTTCCGCTGATGTTGCCAGCCAGATATTCACCAGGCGATCCGATCGCACCGAGACCAATGTTTTTGAATCCGCTGTCAAACCAACATCGACATAACCATTAAGGTCGTTAGTTATTCGTTTCGCCGCTCCGCCTCCGTAAGGAAGATGCCAGAGTTGAGGCAGGCTGCCCGCCTCTTCCGTAGCCAAAACAATCAAACCCTTTCCGTCCTGCAACCATGCTATCTGCCCAACTTGCCACCACCGATGAGCGTTAATCGGCACTTCGGTTCCGTCTGCGGCCTGGATGCCAACCACAGTCTCGTAGTAACCCCCCGAGGTATTCTGGTATACGCAGGCGATCAGGCTTCCATCAGGTGACCATGCTGGCGCCATCGTCGAGAAAAAATCTGGAGAGGAACGTTTGGCGAGTTCCCGTTGCTGACCATCATCGATGTTTGCCACGACCAGCGCGTTTTCTTTAGGTGAAGAGTTGCGCACGAAAGCGAGTTGCTTTCCATCAGGCGCGAGTGTGATGGGACTCTGAATATCCGAAAGAATCTTTCTCGCCCCGCCACCAAGGACGGGAAGTTGGTACAGGGCACCGTTGGAATTGTTTTGGTCAAAAGCGACAAAGTAAAGAAACTCTCCATCCCGCGTGAAGCTAAGGCCACGATACTGCACGGCTGCGGGTGCAATTATTTGTACCTGGCTGGACGAGGCGACCTGGCCAAGCCAAACACTTTGTTGCCCCGCCTCATTCGCAACATAGGCTACATACCTGCCGTCGGGTGAAATTGCTGCGTGTACCGCTTTGCCCGTCGCAGTGAATCGCGTGACATTCATCAGCGGAGAAGCCACCGTCGACTTAATGGGCGAAAACAGTCTGTATAACCCGTACGCTCCAGCGATAAGCGTGATAGAAAGAAGAACGAGTCCGATAAACGCATAGGTCTTGTAGCGCTTGATATTGGTAACGATGTATTCGGCACTTGAAGTGGAATATGCCGCTTGCATCGTACTTGTTCGCTGCCCAGTTCCATCGTCAGTTCGGATTACATGCGAACCGGATGCACGACTAGGGTGGGTTGCTCCACCGGCGCTGGACGAGAACGATTCAAGCTGCATCTCAAACTCGAGTTGCTTCTTCAGACGCCGCAGATCAACCAGCATATCTTTGACGCCCTGATACCGCTCGTCTCGATTCTTCATCAGAGATTTCGCGATTATGCGTTCAAGCTCCGGTGGCACGGCTGGCAGGAAAGTGTTAAGTGGGGGCGGATCCGACCTAAGGATGGCCGCCACGACATCGCTGGGCGTTTCTTGCTCAAAGGGAAGGACTCCCGCGACCATCTCATACAACAAAACCCCACTACTCCAGATGTCCGTTCGTTCATCCACTTCCTTTCCTCGAGCTTGTTCCGGAGACATGTAAACAACTGTGCCCAGTATGGTGCCAGGTATTGTTTCAACCATGGTGGCAGCCTCTGAATCCACTTCAGGTCTCCAGACGCCCGTCAGTTTCGCCAACCCAAAGTCCAACACTTTCAGTATGCCGTCGCGGCGCAGCATGATGTTCTCCGGCTTGATATCACGGTGAACAATTCCTGCTTCATGCGCTGCTACCAGCGCCGAGGCGATCTGAATGGATATATCCAACGCTTCCAGGATGGTCGGGCTTGTTTTCGCCAGTTGCTCGCGGAGAGTTTCGCCTTCGATGAATTCGGTAGCAATGAACAGCACCGACTCAGCCTGGCCGATTTCATGAATCGTAATGATATTAGGATGGTTGAGCGCGGAAGCCGTCTTCGCTTCCTGAATGAAGCGTCCCATGCGCTGTTCACTGGCGGCCATGTCAGCCGGAAGGATTTTTAAAGCGACTGTTCGTTCGAGTGTCGTATCCTGGGCCAGGTAGACTTCACCCATCCCACCCGCCCCGATGCGGGAGAGGACGCGATAATGAGAAATTACATCGCCCTCAAGGCCGTTAGATTGACTCATGACCGTGTTCGGGTCACAGAGTAGGTGGGTTGCCCGTAACTCATTGATAGGAATTGGCTGGGAGGCAGGGATTCGAACCCCGATAGGCGGATTCAGAGTCCGCAGTCCTACCGTTAGACGACCTCCCAACAGGAAAATCAATGTACGTGCAAGTACGTTTTCTTGTCAACCGCATGCAAGGAAACACAGGAAGCCGCCCGAATGTCGTAGACTGCGAATCTTAAATCGCGAATCGCCAGCAGAGTTGTTCGGCAAAAATAGGCAATCTCTAGCGCGGATTGCCCAGCATCCGTCACGTCCGATTAGGGTTTTTCGGTTCTATCTACGAATTGCGATTCAGCGTTCACAATTTATTTCCTTGTTCATTCCGCGGGATCGAGGCACAATAGCCAACCTCATTCGCACGCGCCCAGCTGCGACCCCCACGAAGACTGGTGCTCCCACGTTCGAAAGTAAACAGACCAACCGAGAGGTGTCGATGACTGAACGACAGGGCCAGAGTGCAGCAGTTACTGAAGACCAATTACGTGCGCGTATTGCTGATTGCGAAGCAAGATTAGAGCTGATGACGGATCTGGTTGCCCGCGTGCGGCATGAAATCAACAACCCGCTCACCGGCGTACTCGGACAAGCTCAGCTGCTCTTGCGTGAAGAGTTAGACGATAAGGCACGAAAGCGAGCGCAGACAATAGAAGATCTGGCGATCCGAATGAGGGATATCGTGGCCCAGTTGCGTCAAGTGCAGCTGGGGCCCACCCATGATGGGATTGAGACTGAAACAGAATAGACAAGCGGTGGATTAGTCGTTTGTCAGTGCGCACTGACGGCTGCCTGGCCGTTGACGTAGACGTCGTAGCGTTTGCCGGCTGGGATGAAGGCGTCTTTGCCACGCTTGAACCCGTGCAACAGCGCCACCGGTGCGATCCAAAACAGCAGAGCGCCGGTCACGACCATCTGCGTTGCCACTTTGGCCGCCTTGCTATCTCCTCTGAGACGTTCCCGAACTGCCCGTAGCGGAACTTGTGATCCATCCACAGCCGTAACACTCTGCATCGACCAAACCAGAAGACCCGCCTTGCCAAAGTGCCCACCTCGCTTGGCCTGCTCAATACGCCCTGTCGCGTTTGCGCCTTGCTCAATCACCGTGACGCCATTGATCTTGATCGGATTTATCACACGGAAACTTATATCGTCATTCGGTTTGAACTCCTTCGAGTTGACCCGGTACGGTGCTTCGATCTCGATGAGAGTCCCGTCCGGGATTTGCAAGGGTTCAGTTCGCTGATCGTCAGAGGATCCGGGAGCAATCGAGGTGGTCGTGGTTTCCGACAGGTGCAAGTCTTTTCCTGCAACGCTCTGGCAGGTAACCACGACAGATGTAGCCTGCAGTAGTAGCAAAACCGCCAAAAACAACGAGATTGGCTTCATCATGATCTTTGAACTCCATCGGAGGTTGAGTAGCAACGTGGTGTTTAGCAACCCCGGTGCCAGCCGATACGAGCGTGGACTTCTACCCCGTACCGCGTATCAAATCACGAACGGAGTTGTAGAACTGCGAGGCTTGTTATGCTTCTATCAGTGTCACATTTTGGAGTGCGCCGGCAGAGCGGCAGCGGCGACGGCGCTTTGGATTGCGCTCGAGTGAACTCTCCTTCGAGTGAGATTGCTGTGGAGGAGAAGAATCCAAAGCGGTGTCGCGCCGGAGGGAAGAATCAACAGCAGTGTTGTGTCTCGCTTGCCACCGCGCTCCAAAGG
>JAMQPI010000348.1 GCA_023717565.1 Pyrinomonadaceae bacterium
AAAGGACCAGGTATCCGCGTCATTCTACGAAGCCCTTCGCAAGGCGCTCAAGAAACGCAAGCTGACGATTGAGAGTATCTGTCCCACCAGCGACGTGGTAGCGCGAAGAATTCTTGAAGAATACGGCGCGATGTTTCTGGCAGTTAAGAAGGTGACACCGCCGCCGGTTTGCGTGTTTACCGCGGAGGACCAGGTGACCCGGTTTCAGGAATCCGTTGGATTTGCGACAGAGACCATCGCCGATTCAGAAATTGACCTCCAGCCGGAGGCAATGAAAGCGCTGCTCAAAGCGCGCACCGAGGCGCAGGAAGAGAATCTGGATATCACGCCGCGAGGCGGTGCAGAAGCAGCCCGTCGCAATTACGAGGACAGCATGCGCCTATGGGACACGCGCTTTCTGCCGGCTTTGGATTATTGGCTCGGCCAGGAAAGATTGACCACCGAGCAGGTTTCGCATTTGCGAGGTCTGCCGCTCCACGATCAGGTCGCAGAGGTTCTGGAACTGGAGAAGACCGGCATCTTCTTTAGCAAGGATCTGTCCAAATCGATTCTCTATTCAATCGCTGCCCCAGGGACTTCGCAACATATCGCCATGATCGCGCTCGACGTTACTGAGTTTGATAACCCACGCGTGCGTGAGATTCTGGCAAAGCATGGCTGGTTCCAGACCGTGCTCAGCGACCTGCCGCACTTCACTTTCCTTGGTCTTAAGGAAAAGGATCTACCGAAGCACGGATTGAAGAGCCTGGAAGCCGACGGCCAGATCTTCTGGATCCCCAACGTTCTGGACCGTCCCAGGTAAGCAGCAAAACCGAAGGCTTTGACCATTGAAGCAATGTCCTCAATGTCATGGTAGGTATGCAGACGACTCGCTCAACTTTTGTCTGCAGGATGGGGCAACGCTGACATTCGTAAGTGATACTCCATCCTCGCGCAATTCGGATGCGACCTTAATCTATGGCTCTCTTGATTCGGAACGCGGCTCAACAGTTGTTGACCCAGCCCCAAAGCCGCCTCCGAAGTTCATAGCTCAACCAACCTTGCTTCATGACGCCAGGGTCGCCGTTGGGAATCCCGGAATTAGTAGTTCTCACCCAACCAGTCGCTTACTGGTGGGTGGCGTGCTCGCAATCGCGGTGCTGTTGCTAGTGAGCGTCGGAATCGGCGCAGCGCTCTTGTTCCGGCAGAGCCGGCAGAATCAACCTGCTGCATCAGGGCCGAATGCCCCAAGTCCAAACCCGGCTTCCGCGACCCCGAGCCAGGGCACTTCCACTACGAAGGGCTTAACGAGTGGCCCCGGGATTGAAAGCGAACAGAACACTAAAACGGCGCCGCTGAAGATCAAGGCCACCGCATCCTCAGTACGTTATTCAGTGCAGAGTAATACCTACGATCCCTCAAATGCGATTGATGGAAACAAAGGAACTGCGTGGATCGAAGGAGTCGACGGACCGGGCCCGGGCGAATGGATAAGGTTCGATTTCGATCGCGAGATCAACCTGCATCGAATTCTAATCCTTCCCGGTTACTTCAAAAGCCCGGCAATTTGGGCTATGAATAATCGGATTTCCGCCGCTACCCTGGATTTCTCAGGTGGGACTTCCCGACTCTTCAAGTTCCCTGACCGAATGGAACGCCACACCCTCGACGTTGGCTCGATAAGAACCCGCTGGGTCCGCATCAAGCTCGAAGATTTCTACCTGGGAAAGGACCCGGACACGCCGATTTCCGAAGTGGCTTTTGAATGGGAGCCATAGCCTGGGTGGAGACTGGCCACGCCACGTCCGGGCCTACAGTACGCCAGCGATTGTCAAATGCTATTCCTATCGGCTGGCAAACGGTGTTAGACTACGCCGGAATTGACCGGTGGCAGCCGGTGCTTCTCTTCCCCGTACAACACACAACTAGGGCCCATTTCAGCGCCGCACGGACGCGCTAATCTCCTCGTCCCAGGATCGCTCCGAGCGACCTTTATCCCGAAAGAAGGTCAGTATGGACGTACCTCAATTCATCGCCGGCAGGTTCCGAATCGAATGTGAGATCGGACGAGGCGGCATGGGCACGGTTTATCGCGCAACGCACCTGGGACTCGAACGTCCGGTCGCTGTCAAGATTATCAAACAGGAGTTTGCCTCCGACCGAGACGTGGCCGACCGCTTTCTGCGGGAGGCCCGCACGATGGCCAAGCTGCGCCATCGCCACGCGGCGATGATCTTTGACGCCGGTAATCTGCCGGATGGCCGTCACTTCATCATCATGGAGTTCGTGGAAGGCACGACGCTGTCGGAGGCATTGGTCCGCGACGTTCGTTTCTCTCCGGAGCGAGCCGTTAAGATCGCAGTCCAGATTTGCGATGTGCTGGAGGAGGCACATCAGCTCGGCATAATCCACCGAGACCTCAAACCCTCGAATATCATGCTTAATGAACGAGGGGTTTGTGTGCTGGACTTCGGAGTAGCAAAGGTCCTCGTCACCTCGGCGGAATCAACAGCAACCCACGCCACGACCGGTTCCGGGCAATTGGTGGGCACGCCGCGTTACATGTCGCCGGAGCAGTGTCTGGGCCAGCGCGTCGGCGCGCGCAGTGATCTCTACAGCCTCGGAGTGGTGCTTTACGAAATGTTAGCGGGCCGCCCACCGTTCATAGATCCCTTGCCTTCGGCGGTGTTAGTGAAACAAGCGACGGCTCCTCCTCCACCTTTGCCGCAGTTGCGCCATGACATTCCCAAACAACTTGCGCTGGCAGTGCACTCGCTGCTCGCCAAGCGCCCGGAAGAACGGCCCCGGACTGCAGCGGCCGCCCGAGCTATGTTGGAGAACAGCCTAATAAGGCCTGAGCCGGTGCCGGAAGCCGATCCACTTTCGTCGACGATGGCAGTGCTGGCCCAACGAAGCAGCATAGTGTTTCGTGTCGCAGCTCCACTGGCCACGGTTGTCTTCCTTGGCGCCCTACTCTTTGTCTGGGGAAATAGAGGCGAGACCGCAGTCACTTCCTTACCTGACCCTTCCGTAGCGGCTCAATTGACAGCCGGGGCGGTGCTTCCCAGCCGCGTCGTGCTTAGTGAAAAGAAAGGACCCTCGAGCGAAAGCACCAGTGCTGACAGCACAGACGCCACCTTCGCTGAGCCGACGAGGGCGCCATCGTTGACTCTGGATCGGGCGCGCAGGATCGCGGCCACCGGATCGCAAGGTTACGTTGGTGACGTGCAAATACTTCAGGTAGCGTCAGGAGCAGCTGTGGCCGCAATTCAGGACGAACGCATTGTCGGCGCCGCTCGTTTCCTGTTAATGGAAAAACGGGGGGGAGCGTTTCGCGTTTCGGCCCGGGGTCCGCTCGATACCAGGAACTTTCGTAATGGTGATTGGACTGCGGAAACGATTGATGCTGACGCCGACGACTACGATGAGGTCCTCTTTACCGGAACCGAGACCAAGGGTCGCACTTCCCGCCATCGACTCGTGCTTTACGTGCCCACGAATCGCGAGATGTATGTCTTCCAATTCGAAAGAAACAACGTCACGGGCCGGCTGTTAAAGACGTCCTGGTCGAAGAGTGCCTTGTCTCCGAATGGTTCGATCTATGGCCGGGTACTGAGAAGCAAAGCCAATAAACTGGTTAACAAAATGAGAAGTCGTTAAGCTGATTTCGCAGGCGAGGCGGCTGGCCGTGTCCCGCCGTAATGCTGAAAGCGGCTCAACTGCAATCAACCTCTCAGACCCGTCACTTGTTAAGTGACTCCTCGTCCACGCCCTAACCTTTTAATTTATAGTGGGGCTCGCCCAAGTCTTACCCCACACAGACCAGAAAAGAGTGGCTTTTCACTCCGCTTAACCCCACCTTCATTTGTGAATTTCGCGCTGGAAAGCTAACCTCGGAGGAGTGTGAATGGGCGTTGTCTCTGATCTACCAGGATTAGGTCTATTCAAACTGACATCTTAACGTTGACTGGTAACATCGAACGTCTTTCCGAAATGGCACAAACTAACGGAGTCCATTGTGAAACGTAGTCTTCTAGTTTTTCTCCTAATTGGTTCCTTTCTGACGCCATCGGCGGTTTCCGCCATCCAGCGTCGTACTCCACCCCGGGCTGCGGCGTCGCAAACGCCGGCTGCAACAGCCACGGCGCGCTTGCCGGAATCCAAGATCCAAAGCCGCGTGTTGCCAAACGGGTTGGAAATTCTGGTGCTGGAAGATCATTCCGTACCGCTGGTCAGCGTCGAACTCGCAGTCAAGAACGGCTCTTACACCGAACCGCCGGAGCTGAATGGCCTTTCGCATCTCTACGAACACATGTTCTTCAAGGCCAACCGGGCCACCAAAGACCGGGAAGAATACATACAGTCGATTGATCAGCTCGGCATCGTCTACAACGGGCAGACGCACGAGGAACTGGTCAACTACTACTTCACAACTACCACACCCAACTTTGGAGTGGCGATGCGTTTTATGCGCGACGCGGTGCGCTATCCGCTTTTCGACGAGCGACAGTTCGAACAAGAGCGCGAGGTCGTCATTGGCGAACTCGATCGCCACGAATCAAACCCGTTCGGTTTCTTGTCGCTCGAGATGAACAACCGCCTCTTCTACAAATACCCAAGTCGCAAGAACCCAGGTGGTGATCGTAAGACAGTAGGCGCGGCCACGACCGACATGATGAGGCTCATTCAAGGTCGCTATTACGTTCCCAACAATTCCGCCGTAGTAGTCACCGGAGATGTGAAGGCCGACGAGGTGTATCAGCTAGTCAGCGATCTCTTCGGCGATTGGCCGCGTCGCGAGAAGGATCCTTTCGTGGAGTTTCCCCCGGTCGAGCATCCACCACTGGAAAAGAGCGAGGGGATGGTCATTCGCCAGCCGGTCCAAAATGTGATCATCATGATCGGTTGGCATGGTCCTTCGATCGGCAAAGACAATCCCGGCACCTACGCCGCAGACGTGTTCTCCTTCATTCTCCGGCAACCAAACTCGCGCTTTCAGCGTGCGCTGGTAGACTCCGGCCTGGTCACCGGCGTCAACCTCGGTTACTACACCCAGCGCAACGTCGGGCCAATAAATATCATCGCCCAAACTACGCCCGACAAGGCTCGTGCAGCTGTGCGAGCTATCTACAACGAAATCGAGCACTTCAACG
>JAMQPI010000354.1 GCA_023717565.1 Pyrinomonadaceae bacterium
GCGCGACACCGCTTTGGATTTTCGATTCAGGATTCGATTTTGACCGACCAATCCAAAGCGGTGTCGCGCAAAGCCTTGCCACCCGCACTCCAAAAGAGGCCGATCCCCATTCCTTGACACTACTTAGCGTGGCCGCTATCATCTCCGTTTCCGTCATCAGCGCGGAACTTCGCCTATTTGCTCTATGTTTGAGTCGCTGTCGGACAAGCTTAAGCGGACTTTAAAGAATCTTCGCGGCGAAGGCGTGTTGACGAAGGAGCATGTGGACGCGGCCCTCCGCGAAATCCGCCTGGCCCTCCTCGAAGCCGACGTCAACTATAAGGTCGCGAAAGACTTTATTGCTTCTGTCAAAGAGAAGGCCGAGGGACAGCAGGTATGGCAAGAGCTGAAGCCTTCGGAGCAAGTCGTCAAGATTGTTTTCGACGAACTTGTTGAATTGCTGGGCGGCCAATCGTCGCGTCTGGTCTTTACCAAGCAAACTCCGAATGTGGTCATGATTGTCGGCCTGCAGGGCTCCGGCAAAACCACTTCGACGGGAAAAATCGCGCGCTGGCTGGCCCAAAACCAGGAACGCAAGCCGCTGTTACTTTCAGTTGACGTCTATCGTCCAGCAGCACGCGAACAGTTAAGAGTAATTGCCAAGGCCACCGGCCAACAGATCTTTGAACAGTCTGAAACCAATGACCCGCTCACGCTGGTACGGGCAGGGTTCAAGCATGCGCAGCAAACCGGTTTCGATACTCTGCTGATTGATACGGCCGGCCGGCTTCACATCGACGAAGAGTTGATGGACGAGTTGGTCAGGATTAAGAACGAAACGCATCCGGTAGAGATATTGTTTGTGGCTGATGCCATGACCGGCCAGGACGCGGTTCGGTCTGCTGAAGAATTTCACCGGCGTGTCGGCATCACCGGCGTGGTGCTGACCAAGATGGACGGTGACGCTCGTGGCGGCGCGGCTCTCTCCATCAAACAGGTTACCGGGCAGCCGGTAAAGTTTGTGGGCGTCGGAGAGAAGTATGATGCTCTAGAGCCTTTCTATCCCGACCGCATTGCTCAACGGATCCTTGGAATGGGCGACGTCCTGTCGCTGATTGAAGAAGTACAGTCGAAGGTCGACCAGGACGAAGCAGAGGAACAGCTCAAGAAGCTCCAGAAGAACCAGTTTACCCTCGATGATTTTCGGTCGCAGCTTCGTCAGGTCAAGAAACTCGGCTCTTTCTCAAAGATAATGAAGATGCTGCCTGACCAACTTCTCGGCGGAATGGGCATGCCGCAATTGGATGACGAACAGACCAAGGTGATGGAAAGAGAGTTGAGGCGGACCGAATCGATTATCGATTCGATGACCTGGCAGGAGCGCACCGACCATAAGATTCTCAACGCCAATCGGCGCCGGCGAATCGCGCGGGGATCAGGAACGTCGGTGGCTGAAGTCAATCAGCTGATCAAGCAGTACACCGAGATGCGTCAGATGATGCGCCAGCTTTCCGAGTCCGGTTTGTTCGGCGGCGGCGGCGGTTTCGGAGGCGGACTAAAGGGCAAGATGATGAAGCGGGTGGCAGGCATGGCGGGCATTCCTGACCTGGGCGGTATGGGTGGGAATGGTGACGAACCTGGACTGCCTGCGTTACCGGCCGGTCCATCCAGAAAGAAACTGAAAAAGAAAAAGAAGAAGAGGCGACGGTGATAGAAAGAAACAGCTGCTGGATTCCTGGCAGAAAGAACTTAGGTACAACGGAGGTGACTACTTGTTAGCGATTAAATTAATGCGCACCGGCGCGAAGAAAAGACCTTCATACAGAGTCGTGGTGAAGGAGAAGCAGTCAAAACGTGATGGCGCATATCTCGAGAACGTCGGCACGTACAATCCTACCCGCCAACCGGCGGAGATAAATTTGAAGATGGATCGGGTCCGGTTTTGGATTGCCAACGGGGCACAGCCAACAGACACGGTCAGCCGACTAATCAAGGCGAGTGGTAAGTCCGAGGCGTCCGCGGAGCCGGTGACCGCTTGATCCCTGTTCGGCTGCGTTGACCAAAAACAAGGACTTTTTGATTCTAATGCGAGAAGCCGTCGAGATGATTGTTAAGGGTTTGGTTGACGACACGGAGGCCGTCGACGTGCGAGAGATCGACCGCAATGGCGCGACGTTGATTGAGATACGCGTGGCCCCGGAAGACATGGGAAAGGTCATTGGCCGGCAGGGACGCACCGTACGATCATTGCGTTCACTGGCCCATGCGGTAGGACTAAAAAGAAAACACCGCTTCGTTCTCGAAATTGTGGAATGAGCGAAGAGTTGCCAGAAAGCGCAGAACCGGTTGTCGCCGTGGCTCGCGCTGTGAAAACCAGGGGACTCAAAGGTGAGATTGCCGCGGAGTTGCTGACGGATTTCCCGGATCGGTTTGCAGATATTTCTCAGTTGATTGCCATTGCCCCCAATGGAAAACGCAGCGTCGTTGAGTTGGAAAATTACTGGTTTCATCAGGCCAGGGTGATTTTGAAGTTGGCGGGCTACGACAGCATTGAAACGGCAGGCGCATTTGTGGGATTTGAGTTTGCTGTTCCCGAGGCGATGCGGGTCCAGTTGCCCGAAGGTGAGTTTTACGATTGGGAGCTGGAAGATTGTATCGTCGAAACCACAAGTGGGATGCTGGTTGGTCACGTCCGGAAAGTGATGAGAGTTGGCGGGGGCGTGGAGATGCTGGTAGTCGAGAATGACGAGCAGCACGAGCACCTGATTCCCATGGTGCAGTCGATTGTTATTGATATAGACACTGGCCAGAAGCGGATCCGGATCGATCCGCCGCCGGGTCTTTTGGAGTTATAGATCTTTGATTTGGTGATCTGCGATTTACGACCACGTCTGAGTCGCAAATGCGCAAACGAGAATTGTAATGCTGCGCTTTGACGTAATAACTATCTTCCCGGATTTCTTTCGCGAAGCGTTTGACTACGGTATCACGCGTCGCGCGTTGGCTGCGGGACTGGTGGAGACTAAAGCGCATGATCTGCGCCAGTGGGCTACAGACAAGCATCGCACCGTTGACGATCGTCCTTTCGGCGGCGGTGATGGGATGGTGCTCAAGCCTGACCCAATCTTTGATGCGGTCAAACACATAGCCGGTTTCAGACGGCGCGCAGATTACCCGCCGGACCTCCGGGTGGTTTTGCTTTCACCGCAGGGTCAGGTGTTTACTCAGTTGCTGGCGGCAGATCTGGCCACCAACGCATCGCAAATCGTTTTGATCTGCGGACGCTATGAAGGCGTCGATGAAAGAGTTGTGGAGGCGTTGGCAACGGACGAGATATCGATCGGCGACTATGTTCTTTCCGGCGGAGAGCCGGCGGCGGTGGTTGTAGTTGACGCGGTGGTGCGGTTGTTACCAGGAGCTTTGGGCAGCGAGACTTCAGCGACTTACGAATCCTTCTCGGACGGTATGCTGGATTTTCCGCAATACACGAGGCCTCCGGAAATCGAAGGGATGCGGGTACCCGATGTCTTACTAAAGGGCAACCACGCGGAGATAGCGCGCTGGCGTCACCAGGAAGCTCTAAAGAAAACCGAGCGCAATCGCCCGGATCTGGTGAAGGGCTCTCAAGATTGAGTCCTCAGCTGACTTTGTAATGGAATCTGATACGGCAATGTAGACAGTGGAGTGAAGAGATGAACCGACTAGACAACATCGAAAATGGCCAACTGCGAAATAATATTCCCGCGTTTCAACCGGGTGATACCGTTCGCGTGCACGTTCGCATTAAGGAATCGGAGACCAAGGAGCGCCTGCAGGCGTTCGAAGGTGTAGTCATTGCGCGCAAGCACGGCGGTGCCCGAGAAACCATTACTGTTCGCAAGACGAGCTTCGGGGTTGGTGTTGAAAGAATCTTTCCACTCCATGCCACCATCATCGATCACATCGATCTCGTGAAGAGAGGACGTGTGCGACGTGCCAAGCTCTATTACTTGCGGGGACTGCGTGGTAAGGCTGCGCGAATTCGTGAGCGCGACACGCGTGGTCAGCAGGGGGGCGGCCAGGCCACCGTCGCCGGCAAGAACAAATAGCGGCCAGCTTGCCATAGCCATAGCCATAGCCGGACTCTCTCAACGTAACAGGAAGTCATTTGCGTATTGCAATTGATGCTCACTCTGTTGGCACCGGCCTAGGTGGCAATGAGAGCTATGCCGCGAATCTGATCGAAGCCCTCGCAGAGATCGACTCGGTCAATGATTACACTCTCTACGTTACCAGGGACGAAGCGGTAGCCAGGTTCCGCAACAGATGGCCCAACTTCACAGTTCGCTCTACTCTTCCTCATACGCCGCTCATCCGCATACCGCTTACCTTGAGCGCCGAGTTGCGAAGTCACCCGGTCGACGTTTTGCACGTTCAGTTTACCAGTCCGCCTTTTGCTCCCTGTCCCGTGGTGGTCAGCATTCATGACTTATCCTTTGAACACCTGCCGGAGACCTTTAATCGCCGAAGCAGGGCACAGCTTCGATTTACCGTTCGTCGCTCTGCCAGAACGGCGGCGCGAGTCTTGGCACTGTCTGAATACGCGCGGCAAGACATTATTTCGACCTATAAGATTGCTCCGGACCTCGTGACCGCCATTCCCCTCGCAGCGCCAACTCACTTTCGCCCGGTTGAGGACGAAAACGAACTTCAACGTGTACGACAAACCTATGGCATAAATGGAGACTACATTCTCTCGGTGGGCTCGATTCAGCCACGCAAGAACCTGACCCGACTCTTATCAGCTTTCGAACGTTTGCGACAAACTCGACCAGAGGGCAGCCTGCCTCAGTTGGTCCTCGTCGGCAAACGTGGCTGGCTTTATCGTGAAACTTTGAAAACTATCGAGGAGTTCGGTTCCGGCGTGATTGTCACGGGTTATGTTCCCGAGACTGATCTGCCGGCGCTCTATTCAGGGGCACTTTGTTTCGTTTATCCATCGTTCTTCGAAGGCTTCGGTCTCCCCCCGCTCGAAGCTATGCAGTGTGGTACGCCGGTTATCACCGGCGATAGGACTAGTTTGCCTGAAGTCGTGGGGGACGCCGGTGTGCTGGTTAATCCTTTCGATATCGAGGCTATTGCTGGGGCCATCTCCAGCTTGATAGACGATTCAAGCTTGCGTTCGAGACTGCGGATTAAGAGTCTGAATCGGGCCAGGATCTTCGATTGGCGTGAAACTGCAAAACGAACTCTTGAAGTTTACAAACAGGCCGCTGATAATGTTCAAGCCAGCGCTTTGGTGGCACAACCCCCGGTGCCATGAAACGGTGCATTCTCTACTGGTTCGGTGAGGCCGGCTAGTTCTATGCGTATCGCTATCCTTGGAACTCGGGGTATTCCTGCCAGCTACGGCGGGTTTGAAACCTTCGCGGAGCATCTCTCCACCCGGCTGGTAGCTCGGGGGCATGAGGTCACCGTCTATTGTCGTGCCCACTATGTATCCCCACGCCAGCTCGAGTATCAGGGCGTCCGTTTGAAGGTCCTGCCAACGATCCGCCACAAGTATTTCGATACCGTGGTGCATTCGTTTCTTTCCGCCCTGCATGCCGTACCTTCCCGGTTCGATGCTGCCCTGATCTGCAACGCGGCTAACGCGCCCTTTGCCTCAATACTTCGATTCACGGGTACGCCAGTCGCCATTAACGTGGACGGCCTGGAGCACAAGCGAAAGAAATGGAATTGGCTGGGACGGCGTTACTACGTTCTGGCCGAACTGCTTTCAACCATCCTGCCAAATGTCACTGTAACCGACGCCCAGGTTATCCATGACTATTACCTTGCCCGTTACAATGCGCCGTCAACAATGATTGCCTACGGGGCAGAGGTGGAACGAAAGCCAGACCGGGACACGGTTAGAAGATGGCGAGTGGAACCCAATCGATACGTGCTTTATGTTTCGCGACTCGAGCCGGAGAACAACGCCCACCTGGTGATAGAAGCCTTCAAGAGAGTAAGGACGGCCTTTAAGTTACTAATTGTCGGCGACGCGCCTTATGCCCACGACTACATACAGGATCTGAGAGAGCGCGCTCGCGGCGATAAGAGAATTGTTTTTACCGGCTTTGTTTTTGGACAGGACTATCGGGCCTTGCAACAGAATTCGTACTGTTATGTGCACGCCACTGAGGTTGGTGGTACGCATCCCGCCCTACTGGAAGCAATGGGGTTTGGCAACTGCGTCCTAACTCTGGCGACACCGGAAAACATTGAAGCGGTCGGCGATGCCGGAATTCCTTACGCGGACGCTTTCGATCTGACAGAAAAACTGCAACGGGTACTGCGCGATGGTTCATTGGTCCAGTCCTACCGGAACCGAGCTCAGCTGCGTGTGCAAAAGTATTACGACTGGGAACGAATAGTTGATCGGTACGAGCAGATGTTTGCGGAAATGTCGGGACGGTCGACGTCGCAGACTACGCCGGCTGCCGAGGCTCACCCGTTGGAAACCGTAGCTCCTAGCTCCAAAACCGTAGGTGTCTAGCCTGGTTGAAAGCCAGCCGGACAAAGAGAAGGGCCCCGGCCGATCATTTGATCGGCCGGGGCCTAAGCTTTCCAGGAAGGTTCGGGTAGACGAGGTGGCGATGCTGTAAACGAGAATCGTCGCTAGCTCGATCCTGTTATCTTGGCGGTGCGATGAAACGGCGAGATAAGGCCCCACTTCTTAGAAAAATCCAGGATCCCGTGTGTATATCTGAAGCACCAAATGCCAATGAAAATGCAAAGAACCACCAGTCTTGTGCGAAATTATACAGCCTGATTGTGACCTGTCAAGCACAATATTAACCATTCCGGCAAAGTTTTGTAACAGAGAGTTCCCGTAATACAGACCCCGATGTTGCGTCCTTCCGAGGCGATACCTATAATGCGCTGAACCTGAATTGGGGCCCACGACGTCTGGCAGGATGTGGCCCGCAATAAGGCAAGAACCCCTAGTCAAAATATGCGAACTCAAATTAGGTCGAAGCAAAGAGGCCGGGTCGCGCCTTTTGGTGGAAACGGCGGTCGAACTCCGCTGCGGGCCCTCGCGATAAACCTTAGCCAGGCCGCCCGGTCAGCTTTTAGCGAACCGTTCATGCTCACGGTTGAGCACCATCCGATCTACCTTCGTCGATTACCAAGGGCCTTCGAGGGTCTTCGCATAGTTCATCTCTCCGATATCCATCACAGTCCATTTACCAGCCGGGAGCAGATCGAGCGAGCTGTCGACGCAGCCAACCGGCTACAACCCGATATCATTGCGTTAACCGGTGATTACATTTCACATGAGCGTCAGTTTGCCGCTCCCTGTGCGGAATTGCTGGGCCGCTTACGCGCGCGTCACGGTGTCTTTGCTGTGCTTGGCAATCATGATCATTGGACCGACGCGCCTTTGATTACCGACCTCTTTCGTGCCGAAGGAATTACGGTGCTGGTTAATCAGGGAATGCGTTTTGAGCAACGCGGCGCGGCGTTCTGGTTGGCGGGCGTAGATGACACCATGGTGGGACTGGAAGATTTGCCCTTGGCACTGGCCGGCTCCCAGGAGAACGAGATGAAGCTCCTGCTGGCGCATAACCCCATCATCTTGCGACGGGCGGCTCGCGCCGGAGTGGATCTTGTTTTGAGCGGTCATACCCACGGGGGCCAGGTTACTTTGCGTTCAGAACGCAGCGCCTCAGGGAGGCCCCGACGACGCCTTCTCCGCGGACTCGGGAGCCAGGGCGAAACACAGATCTATGTCACCCGCGGTCTTGGCACGGTCGTACTTCCGGTACGATACGGTTGCCCGCCTGAGGTTTCGCTGCTGGAACTCCGCTGTAGCCGATGACGGCTCGCGAATCAATTCCCAACGCCACGTTGTTCAGCCAGTTCGCCGCGGTTTCTTAAACGCCCAAGCCTTAATGTCCTCCCGGATCGTTACTGTCCCCAACATGCTCACCATCTTCAGGATGGTGCTGATTCCCGTGTTTGTTACGCTGATCTTCTATCAGCGATTTGTATTGGCGTTGATTGTCTTTGTAGTCGCAGGCATAACAGATGGTCTCGACGGACTTCTAGCCCGCCGCTTCGATCAGAGGTCCCAACTCGGCACCGTACTTGACCCGATTGCCGACAAGTTGATGTTGGTGACGGCGTTTGTAGT
>JAMQPI010000555.1 GCA_023717565.1 Pyrinomonadaceae bacterium
CAGAAGCTTCGATCCATGGTTGAGTACTTGCGCGCTTACCTGCGACCTGACGGGCAGGCACCTCTGGTTGGCGACACCGATAGCGGACAGGTGATGCCTATTATCCCGCATGCGGCGGCAGACCACGGTTATGTTCTCGGAATCGCCGCGACCTATTTTGAAGAAGAAGCCTTCAAGATAAACGATGATCCGCCGGAGGAAATATTTTGGCTCCTCGGTGAGACGGGGTTGAAGACATTTAAAGGATTAACGACCGCGGAGGCAGGTGGAGTAAAGTCCGCGCGTTTTTCCGCAGCCGGCACCTTCATCTTGCGTGATCACGATTCGTATTTGTTGCTCAACGCCAGTGGCAGTGGCTTGGCTGGCCGGGGTGCGCACGCTCACAATGACGCGCTGAGTTTAGAGGTTGCAGCCTGCGGCACGAGTTTCATCAGCGATCCGGGGACTTATGTTTACACAGGTGATCTGGCGATGCGTCATCAATTTCGTTCGACTGGTTATCACTCCACCGTAGAAGTGGACGGGCGAGAACAGAACACGACTGAAGCAGACACGCCCTTTCATATCGGAGATGAAGCCAGTCCGCGTCAGTTGCACTGGGAGACCAGCGACCAACGCGATCAAGTGATTGCCGAACACTTCGGATATAAGCATTTACCGAGTGGAAAAATCATGCATCGACGCGCCGTCACGTTTGAGAAGATGGAACGTTACTGGATGATTGAAGACACGCTGTCTGGCTCCGGTAGACACACATTTCGCTTCAGTTTTCACATCGCGCCCGGACTTGAGGTTCTTCCGCAGGCGGACGGACTCTCTGAGATTCGCGAAAAACGCAACGGCGCGGGACTACTTATCGGGCCACTCGACTTGAAGGAAGGGCCTGGTGAATCGATCTGGTTAGTACCTGCTGTTGAGCCGCGATGGTTTTCCCGCGACTATGGCGCGAAGACTCCGTCGGTCGCTCTCTGCTGGACCGTGGAGGCGGAGGCACCGTTTGAGGTTCGCTGGCTGCTGGTGCCGATGTGCGCTGACGAGGATACGGACGCTCGGCTGGCAATGGTCGAACATCTGAGGTCAGCGTCAATCGGCAAGCAATCCGGATCTCAAATCTGAGATCTCAGATCTGAGATCAAAAGACAAAAACACAGAGCAAAAGGCAAGACAAGAACAAAGAACATAGGCAAGACTCAGAACAAAGGCCAAAGACCGAAGGCCAAAAAGCCAAATCAAAAATCGGAAATCAAAAGTCTAAAATCCAATGTGTGGCATCTGCGGAGTCTGGGAATATGGAGCGGCGAGCGCCCGAATCGACATCGCGCTCGTTGAGCGCATGCGCGACACCATGCCGCATCGTGGTCCAGATAACACTGGTGCGGAAATTCTGGATGATGGTCGGTTGGGATTGGGATTTCGTCGCCTCGCGATCGTCGATCTTTCCCCGGCAGGCAACCAGCCGATGCGCGGTTGCGCCGGGCAAAACGTTTGGATCGTTTTCAATGGTGAAATCTACAACCATGAAGAACTGCGGAAGGGCCTCGAACAACGCGGTCACAAATATGCCTCCCGCACCGACACCGAGACCATCCTGCATCTCTACGAAGAACTCGGACTTGATTTCGTCAACGAGATTGACGGCGACTTTGCCATCGCTCTCTGGGATGCCGCCCGTGAACAACTCCTGCTCGCGCGCGATCGCATAGGGGTCAAGCCGCTGTATTTCCATCAGCAGGGCGGCCGGATTGTTTTTGCTTCCGAAATCAAGGCAATCCTGGCCCATCCCTCGTTGACTCCTGAGATGGATGACGATGCGCTCTATCACTATCTATCTTTTCTGACGACGCCCGCGCCGCAAACTCTCTTCAAAAACATTCGCAAACTTCCCGCTGGCCATATGTTGGTCTTAGATCGAAAAGGAAACACGCTGCCCATCCAATATTGGGACGCTCTGCCGCCGGCAACTAACACGGTCAAGGAGGCTTCCAGCGACGCTGAGCAGCGCGCGCAGATTCTGCGCCTGCTGCGAGAGTCAGTTGAAAAGCGGATGATGTCGGACGTGCCTTTTGGGGTTTTCCTCTCGGGCGGTGTTGATTCCTCGGCCAATGTAGCCCTGATGGCCGAGCAAATGTCGCGGCCAGTTGATACTTTCACGGTGGGCTTTCGCGATCACGAAGAACTGAATGAACTCGAACCAGCCAGAGAAATCGCCCAGCGTTTTGGCACGAACCACCACGAAGTCTTGATTGGTGAAAAGGAGATGCAGAGCTTTCTGCCGGAGCTCGTTTTTCACCAGGATGAACCGCTGGCCGATCCGGTGTGCGTGCCTTTGTACTATGTGTCGAAATTGGCGCGAGAGTCTGGGACGATCGTGATACAGGTCGGAGAAGGCTCGGACGAGATCTTCGGCGGCTACGACAAGTACGTCAAGTACCTGAGTCTCTATGAGAACTTCTGGCAATACGCTGAGCGCACGCCACAACTTGCCCGGCGCGCGATCAGTGCTGCCGCGCAAACCCTCGTCGACAAAACCATGAAGAACTCTGAGGCGACTGAGCTGGTCAGAAGGCTGGGAGCCAACGAAGCGCTATTCTGGGGTGCCGCGATCGTGTTTGATGAGACTTTGAAAGCCAGTCTGCTCTCTAAGAAACTCCGCAGTAGTCTCGATGGTTTGTCTTCCTACAGCGTGGTGTTGGAGCATCTGGGTCGGGTCGCGCGTGAACGTCCCGACTCGGACTTTCTCGCCCAGATGACTTATTTGGAACTGAAGCTGCGGCTGCCGGAACTGCTCTTGATGCGCGTCGACAAGATGACCATGGCCACTTCGGTGGAGGCCCGCGTCCCCTTTCTCGATCACCACCTGGTTGAATTCGCTTTGTCGCTTCCGCGCTCGTTGAAAGTGGAAGGAAAGAGCGGGAAGCACATTCTGAAGCGCGCGCTCGAAGAGATTTTGCCGGCGGATGTTCTTTACAAACGAAAGCGCGGATTTGGCGCGCCCGTTGAAGCCTGGTTTCGAGGCCCGGCGGCGAATGACCTGGAAGCGCAAGTCATGAACTGTTCGCTACGGAAGCGCGATTTGTTGGATTACAACTTTATCGCCAGACTATTCGACGAACACCGGCGCGGCGCGCGTAACTGGGGCTTTCAGTTGTGGACGCTTTTGAACTTGAGTCTGTGGTATGAAAGATGGATTGATGCTACCTAGATAATTAGTGGGCCGTATCGCTCGGCTGCGCGTTCTTGCATCCGCTTCTTGCGCCACTTGATTAGAGAGTAGGGTACGCAGAGGCGGGCGAGTGGCCCCAGCAACGCGACAGCGGACGGTGCACCAGCAAGGTTTTGGCGTAAGAGTGTGAAGGCTTTTGATTTCTCGCCCAGCCGCAAGAGATCTTCTGCGCCGGCGAAGTGCGATACGCGTTGCAATCGTTCGAGATCGCCGGCGCTTAAACCCAGGTGGTCAGCTACACGGCGTTGGGCGGCCAGCCGCGCATCGATCATCCAAGAGAAATCCCGACTCGTGTTGTGGGCATGCTGCCGCCAGGCGGACAAGACCCGCGGGTCGAAGGCAAAATCGCCTTCTGCGGACAGTCGCAGGTAGAGTTCGTAGTCTTCCAGTTTTGACTGCTCGTTCCAGCCGTGCCGCTCAAGCGGTGCGCGGCGATAAAGGACAGTCGGATTCATCGGGGCGATCGTTTGTTGCAATAACATCGTCTGCGCATCGCCATCGGCATACTGGGCCCAGTCGAGCGTGCAGTCGATGATGATGTTGTGTTCATCGATGAGGAACGAATGACCGTACGCAAGCACCGCTGCTGCCCGCGATTCGAGTGTCGATAACCGCGCCGCAAGAAAATCGGCGAGCCAGAGATCGTCCGATCCGAGATAGGCGAAATACTCCCCGCGCGTCCTGGATAATGCTTCGTTGAGCGTGGCACATAGACCATGATTGGCTCGAGCGATCAACTCACAAGGTATGGGGCAGTCTTTTAGCACCCTTTCGATGATGGCTGGCGAACCGTCCGCTGAGCCGTCATCGATGACCAGCAGCTCCGTAGGCAGCAGAGTCTGGTTGAAAATAGAGCGCAGCGTGGCTTCGATGAACTGCGCGTGGTTGTACGACGGCACCACGACGGCAATCCGCGCGTGATCAATTGAGGTCGTCGTCCGATGAGCTGCGTCGTGATTCATTTAATCTTCATTCGTTGACTGCAGTCACTATCGCTCCTGGCTCTGTAATGAGTAGCATGCCGAGTCAAGCTTAGTGTGTTGGGAGGATAGGCCGCAATGGCCAGAAGGATCGTATTGCTGGGACCGTGTCCGCCTCCGTACGGCGGTGTGGCAATTTTCACAAAGGGTCTGTTTGAATTCGTCAGAGACTCTGGCGTGGAACTCTGGTCGGAGGGGCTGCAGAAGGGACCGCAAACAAGACCCACCAACTATCGAAGGCTGGGGCTGGTTCCTTTGCTGCTGACGAGGGGACGTGGAGCAAGGATTATTGATCAGTACCATTTTCTTCTCGAGTATCCGAATCCTTTGATGGTTCCCATCTGGATCGGACTGAAGCTGTTGTTGCGGTTTAAATGGATCAAGGTGGTTCACGATGGCTCGCTTCCGTCCCGTTACCAAACCTTCAGTCCTTTACGAAAATTCCTCTTCGGGTTGTCAGCCAGGTCGGTAGATGAGTTTGTGACCGTCAATGACAACATCGGGCAGTTCTTGCGCGACGAGATGGGCGTTAGTCAGACGGTCAAGACGGTCAACGCTCTGCTTCCGATTCAGCCGGTCGAGCCGCAGGCCCTATCTCCGGAACTGGAGTCGGCCTTCACGCGATTCGATAAAGTCGTGGTCTCCACAGGGGTTTTTATTCCGAGTTACGGGTTTGCTCCCGTGGCGGACGCCGTTGAGACGATTCGGCGTGAATCTGGAAACAACATCGGTCTGGTTCTGATCGACGGGGCGTTCATCCGCGACGACGAATACCGGAACACAGTGCTGCGGCAACGCGAGTGGATCGTGGAGCTTGAACGCGTCCCGCATCCGCAGGTACTACAGATTTTCAGACGCAGCAACGTCTTTGTTCGCGGATTTCGATACGAAGGTTATGGGCTGTCACGCATTGAGGCGATCTGGTGCGGAATTCCTGTGATTGCGGCAAGAGGCGAAGAAAGCCGCGGCATCCTGCTTTATGACTTTGAGGATACCGAAGCATTAGTCGCGCATCTTAGAAAGGTACTTACTGATTCAAACTTAAAAGAAATTGACCATTGGGCGGCGGTCTTTCAGCGTGAAGCAGAGGAGAATTTGGAACGCTGGAAGCATATTCTCGCAGCAACCGGGATTTAGAGGCCAGGTTGATTGGGCAGGTTACTCAAGTACACTCCCAAACCGACGCTAATGAAAGTTGAGCGGGGGTAAACCGCCCTTCCCAACCTGCCAATTCCCGGACCGTGAGCAGGTCAAGTCGACTTGCGCTAATTTGCAGGTTGGGAAGGGCGGTTTACCCCCGCTCAACTTTCGTTAGCGTCGGCCTTCGTATCAATCTGACAATTCCATGTGTTGCCACAGCAGCTATTGCAAAAAGAAAATAATGAATGGTCAGAACATACCGGTACTCGGTGTGCAGCGCTGACTGAACACAAAAATAGTAGACGGGTACAGCCAGGAGAATCGCCAGCACTCGACCCTGTTTTCTCAGGGTCAACAGAATCAAGCCGGCGACAACGAGCGGTAAAACTACCGCGGTGATGAAAAGTCGCTGAATGCCGCCGACAACGAAGGCGGCCAGAGTTGTCACAGGTCCCGAAGCGTACGCACTTGAGATGAGTGGCGCTCGCTCGAGCCTCCACATCGATCCGGCACGTCGAATCATTACGCTAATGAACCAGATAGGATGGGCCCGGATAAATCCAAAGCCGCGCACCAGCCGCTCCCGGTCGCGTTCAATGGCATCGGGACCAAATAGTGTGAGAGCGTAGTCGGGTCGATTGTGAATTTCGGCTTCCTGCTTCATGAGACCCATATCTGTGTCAGCAAGTCCCAAACTTCCCGTTTCATCATAATCCGCGATACCTTCGAGCAACGTCTGTCCGGCTCCGAGCGAAACCGGTATGAAGTGCCCAAACACCACTGCGTTGCGAATGGTGAGTGGCGCAACCGTCAGGATTGCGCCACCAATTAGCGCCAGACCCATCTTGAGTCGCAGGCCACGCGGAAAAATAATGGGCATCAGCAGTGCCAAAAACGGCGCCAGTAGTAAAGCGTTTGCTCGGAACCAACAGGAGAGTCCGATCAAGCCGCCGGCAACTAGAATGGTGGACCACCGGGGACGCCAGCGGGAGCGAGTGATAAGGTAGATCGCGATCAGAACTGGCAATGCGGCCAGTGTGTCCGGCAGCAGCAGAATAGAGTTCCAGCTAAACTGGGGCGCAAGGGCTGCCATGAAGCCGGCGATCAATCCAATACCCAAGGGCAGCAACTCAATCGCAATTAAGAAAATCATGACCGCTGCCAGCGAATCGCAGATCATCTGGAATAATTGCGTCGCAAAATCCGTCTCACCGGCGAGCCGATAGAGAAACGCCAGCAGGATGGAATAACCGGGTGGATGGCCCAGCAGGTCAGGATTGTTGGTTGTTGATGAGTGGTCGAAGAATGAGGCGAGACCGTTTTGTTGTAGTAACCGCGCAAGCTGTTTGTAGTTTTCGGCCACCCCGGTTTGTACTTGCGGGACCTCCGCGCGCTTGTTCTGCCAGACCAGGAGTCTGACGCCAAAGGCCGAGACAAAGATGAGCCCGGCAACAATGATTCGTTGACGGCCGAAGTTTCGGTGAGCTGCAGAGTCCTTGGGGGATATTGTTTCTTTAGAAGTAACTTGGGATTCAGGACTACGGTGGTTTGGCATCTTGTCGGGCGGCATTATACAAACATAAAGTGATTCAGGGACATTCGATCATCTGCTTTGGAGGCGAAGACTGGTGGTATCACCATCCGCATTCGAAGAACCACTTGATGCGGCGCTTTGCACGGGCGGGCAACAAGGTGATTTTTGTAAACTCCATCTCGATGGGTTTGGCCTCGATAGCCAACAAAGACTTTCTGCCGCGCATAACGAGAAAACTGCGCAGTTACGCCAAGCTGGCGCGGACCACGCCCGAAGGGATCACCGTAGTCTCACCAGCCGCGCTTCCTTTCTTCGGCAGCGCCGGCGCCAGGGCATTTAATCGACGTTTGATTGGCGCCCAGATTGGGGCACTCGCACGAAGCCGAGGCCTCGAGCGTCCCATTCTCTGGATCGCCATTCCCACGGCAGTCGAAATGATCGGACGTTTCGATGAGTCCCTGATCATCTATCACGTCTCCGACAAATACGATGCCAACACGATGGACCATGCGACCGATCCGGCGTTGATCCGACAACTTCACGAGCGGGCCATCGATAAGGCAGACATCATTTTCTATTCAGGCCGCAAGTTGCTCGCCGAAGCCACCCGAGGGCTTGAGCGCTCGCATCTGTTGGAGCAGGCCGTTGATTTTGATCACTGGTCGAAGGTCGCGAGCGGCGAGCTGAAGGTTGCTCCCGAGATAGCTGGAATTCCTCGACCACGCCTGGGTTACTTTGGAGCGATCGAACCCTGGCTCGTCGATCAGGAGCTTATTACCCGGGCTGCTCGCGAACGCCCGTCGTGGCAATGGGTCTTCATCGGCAATCGGTCGCGCGGTCTGGATATCGAGAAGCTGCCGAACACACATTTTCTGCCTGCGGTTAGGTATGATGACCTCCCCAGGTATGCCGCGGGGTTCGACGTCTGCGTGTTACCGTGGGAGACTGAACAAACGTTTACGAGTTACGGTTCGGCAATCAAAGTTCGCGAGTACCTGGCCACCGGAAAGCCCGTGGTCATCGCAGCTTTGCCAGAGTATGAATCAATGAGCGACGTGCTGCGGATCGCCCGCAGCCGTGATGAGTTTTTTAGACTGATAGAAGAAGCGTTGGATGAGAACAATCCCGAAGCTGTGCGAAGGCGACAGGCATCAGTCACGCAGGGAACGTGGGACGCCCGCGCCGAGTGGGTCAGTAAGTTGATCGAGGAAACGCTGGAAGCGCGTGCCATAGAGGCTGTGTGAGAATCCAAATTGGACGCTCAGTAATTGGCAAGGAAGGAGTTTCCACTTATGACCCCGCTCGGGGTGTGATGTTTATAGCTTGTGTCCCGACCACATTCAGCGCCGTTCGGAGGAGCGGAACTCAAGGGGACTGATATGTATCAAGACATCTTCCGCTCCT
>JAMQPI010000397.1 GCA_023717565.1 Pyrinomonadaceae bacterium
ATTAGCCAGGAATCGCTTTCGTTGTTCGCTCCACAATTGATGGCCAACGGTCTCTTACCAGTTTCCGGTGCAGGCGGTTCGGCAGCCATCACTCCGCTTGGTGAAGCGAACGAAAAGACTCTCACACCCGGCACGTCCCTGAGCGTGCAGCTGGTCAGGGGAGACTATTCTATTGCAGCCTCGGGAACAGTTACTTTCCGCGACGGTGATCGCATCTATGCGTTTGGCCATCCGTTTTTGAGCCTGGGTGCGGCAGACATGCCGATGACTGAGACGTCCGTAGTTACGGTAATCGCCAACGTTAATAATTCTTTCAAGCTTTCCGTACCGGGGCAGATGATGGGTGCGATTTCGCAGGACCGTGCTGCGGGCGTATTCGGCAGTCTTGGTCGCGCGCCCAAAATGATCCCCGTGAAGATTAATCTGCACACGAGCCGCGATCGGACCGAGACCTTTTCCTACGAGGTCGCCAATGACTCATTCCTGACCCCGTTGCTCTTGAACATCACCGTCTTTAACACCATCACTTCCAGTGAGCGGGCGTTGGGCGAATCCACGATCAGCATCAAAGGCGAGATTAAGGTCAAGGGACAAGAGAACGTGCAGCTCGATCGCCGTTTCTCGTCTGGTAATTCAGCGATTATGGCGGCCGGGTCCGTGGCCACTCCAATCGGGTCGCTAATGAGCAGCGGCTTCGACGACGTACAGATTGATGGTGTGACGCTCGACATTTCTTCCAGTGACACCAAGTATGCCGGCACGCTCGAACGCATTGCTCTCGACCGCACTGAAGTACGGCGGGGCGAAAAGGTCGAGATTCAGGCTTACGTGAGAACCGAGGCTGGTAAGCAATTTGTACAGCGAATACCCGTGCAGATTCCAGAGGACGCGACACCCGGACAGTTGCTGGTATTTGTCGGAGACGGAAACGCCCTACAAGAAGGTTCAGCTGCCAAAGCATTTGTGCCTCAGGATCTGGGCCAGCTGGTGCGGGCGATTAACAAGGTGAAGAAGAGCGACCGTCTTTACGTCAAACTCTTCCGCATAACGCCAGGTGCGGTGATTGGTACTGATGAGCTGCCAAACCTGCCGCCATCGGTCGTGGCTACTCTGAACAGCGACAGAACATCTGGCGGCTACACTCCGACAGTTCTTTCTCCGGTGTATGAAATGGAGTTACCACCAGCAGATTTTGTTATCTCAGGCCAGCAGCTTATTGGCATTGACGTAGTGCGCTAGTTTCCGCTCTTTCCGCAAAACCGCTCCGCAGACTTCCCTCGCTGAACAGTTCAGCGTTCTCATCGGCAGGAAGTGGTCAATCTCCTTAGCGGCATGAGAAAAATCCAGATTCCCAAATTAGGGCCTCGTCTGGTGAAAGTGCTGGCCGCCATAGTACTCGTCCTGGCCATCCTTCTAATCTTTCCCTTCAAAACGATAATCGTCCCCACCTGGACTCTCAAGGTGACAGATGAATCAGGCAATCCCGTGCAAGGGATCAAAGTAACCGAGCACTGGCAACATTACCTTCTCGAAAGTTCGGGACACGAGGATCTCCGTCAGCTTGGAACGGATGGCCGCGTAAGCTTCCCCGAAAGGACAATCAGAGCGAGTCTGCTGAGGAGATTTCAGGCGACTCTTAGTCGGTTGGATGAGACGGGTGACAAGGCCCGGAGCGAACCTTATGCGTCCGTGGTGGTGTGGGGAAGCAAGACGCATGAGACTGCCGTCGCCGTTTACCACCCAGAGCTATTACCGCAGTCGGAGATAGTGGTTCACACGACGCGCTGACCTGCGTGAAGAGACCGCAACGGAGTGTCATGGAGTCAGTAACGTAGCAAGCGTCGGGTGCGGCTGACCAATCACTCAAGCAGCGATCTCATTGCGTCAATACCATGCCGTAGCTAAGGGATCCTGAGTTCAACCATCCCGAGCACCGCTCAACCACACAGAACCATTTGCCGTAGAGACTGTGTGAAAACGCAACCGAGTGTCATGAAGTCAGTACCGTAGCGCGGTAGCGTCGGGTCCGGCTCATGACACGCAGTTGAGTCTGGACACAGCCGGACCCGACG
>JAMQPI010000399.1 GCA_023717565.1 Pyrinomonadaceae bacterium
CATGCCTCCGATTCGCACACTGACAATTTGTCGGACTACGAACAAGTGCGACAACAACGAAAACAACAACAACAGCAGCAACAACAACAATAGCACTCACGGGACGGGCTATACCGTCAACAGGGATTTAGGCGACGGCCAGCGTAAGGTGGTTTGGTGTAGTTTGAGGGTTCACCATGGCTTATTTTACAGCTTCAGCCATTTTATAAGTATCCATGTATTGTTGGAACTTTACGGCTTTGCCTGCTGCCAAAGTCCAAATGTGAGCAACTTGTGCCTGAATCCGTTTTCCGGTTGGTTTGAAAACTCCGATATAAACTCCCAGCATCACGACTTTTTCTCCCGCCTCGAACATCTCATCCACTCTAATTGTCAGTCCGGGAAAACCTGCGGCAATCCGCTCGAACACTCCATCGTGCACCGCCTCCAAACCGCGATAAGGGCTGCGATCTGCCAGCGGGGAATTGTCCGCCGCCACCCACTCGATTCGTGGGTCTAGTAGCTCGAGAACTGCTGGAAAATCTCCTCGGTTGAACGCTTTGTAAATATTGTTCATAACTCCTATGTTTTCTTGTGACACGTGCCCTCCCTACGTAGTCGAGAAACTCCCAGTCAATGGTTCTACTCTTCTCTCGGTGCGATCTCGTGATGATCCAGGTGAAGGGTAGCGAGGTTGAACTCTCAACCCCTTTCTGTTGGCCGGATCGTTAATGTGTGTGGTCGTGACTGTGCGGGGTGCCCCTGTAGGCAGCGTGAGCGTCGATAATAACGCGCCGCTCGCTCGCCGGAACGGAGACTTTGTCTTCCAGCCAGGTAACTACCTTAACGACCCCCGTCCCGTCTTTGAGGTTCGTGAAGATGAATGGCCTGTCTTGGCGCACGCGTAGTGAGTCGCGCTGCATCACGTCCAGCGAAGCGCCTACGTGCGGAGCGAGATCGATCTTATTAATCACCAACAAGTCCGACCGCGTGATCCCCGGCCCACCCTTCCGCGGAATCTTATCGCCCGCCGACACATCGATCACATAAATGAAGATGTCTACCAGATCAGGACTGAAAGCCGCAGCCAGGTTGTCGCCGCCGCTTTCGACGAAGATCAGTTGCAGGCCGGGCAGGCTGTGTTCCAAATCGGCGATGGCTTCGAGGTTCATCGAAGCATCTTCGCGTATCGCGGCGTGTGGACACCCTCCAGTTTCTACTCCCCGCACGCGATCGGCTGCCAGCGTGCCCTGACGGATCAGAAACTCAGCGTCCTCTTTGGTGTAGATGTCGTTGGTGACCACCGCGAGGTTGTACCGAGGGTTCAGTTCTTTGCTGAGGGCATCAACCAACGCGGTCTTGCCGCTTCCAACCGGTCCGGCAATGCCTACGCGGAAAGCTCGTTCATGATGATGGTCCATCCTAATCCTCACTATGAAATCTCTTGCAAGACCAAGTACTAGTCAGCCTTCTGTCACTTGAGTGGTACCTGTGTCTCAAGCTCGATCCACCTAAAACAAAAAGTACCTCTGCGCCATGGGCAAAACCTTCGCGGGCTCGCACGTGAGCAATTCGCCGTCCGCACGGACTTCGTAGGTTTCGGGATCGACTTCGATGTTGGGGGTGGCGTCGTTGTGAACCATGCTCGCCTTCCCGATGTCGCGACAACGTGCAACTGCGACTGCAGTCTTCTCCAGACCCAGCTGTCTCGGTATCTCGCGGTCGAGCGCGGCGGCTGATATAAAAGTCAGACTCGTGGTCCGAGTCGCTTTGCCAAAGGCGCCGAACATCGGCCGATAGAGAACAGGTTGCGTCGTGGGTATCGAAGCATTGGCATCACCCATCACGCTCCAGGCTATGAAGCCACCTTTGATAACTATCTCCGGCTTTACTCCAAAGAACGCCGGCTGCCACAAAACGAGGTCAGCGAGCTTGCCTGGTTCAATCGAGCCAACGTGGTCGCCAATCCCATGAGTGATCGCAGGATTGATCGTGTATTTGGCTATGTAGCGCTTAACGCGAAAGTTGTCGTTGCGATCCGAGTCCTGGGCCAAGGCGCCACGCTGTACTTTCATTTTGTGCGCAGTCTGCCATGTGCGTGTGACCACTTCGCCAATCCGCCCCATCGCCTGCGAGTCGCTCGAGATCATGCTAAAAACGCCGAGATCGTGCAGTATATCTTCCGCCGCGATCGTCTCAGGTCGAATGCGGCTTTCCGCGAACGCGACGTCCTCCGGAACGAGCGGGTTAAGATGATGACAGACCATCAACATGTCCAGGTGCTCGGCGATGGTGTTGACGGTAAATGGCCGAGTCGGGTTCGTTGAAGAAGGCAGGATGTTGGGAAGGGAGGCGATGCGAATGATGTCGGGCGCATGTCCGCCGCCCGCGCCTTCAGTGTGATAAGTGTGAATCGCTCTGCCATTGATTGCCGCAATGGTGTCTTCGACAAAGCCGGCTTCGTTGATCGTATCTGTGTGGATTGCAACCTGAACATCGTACTGATCCGCCGCCTGCAAACAAGCGTCGATTGCTGCCGGCGTAGTGCCCCAGTCTTCATGCAGTTTTAGACCGCAGGCCCCGGCTTCGATCTGTTCTGCCAGTGGCGGAATTGTCGCCGCATTGCCTTTGCCAAGAAAACCAAAATTCATCGGCCAGTGTTCCGCGGCTTCCAGCATGCGGGCAATATTCCATGCTCCCGGCGTGCAAGTGGTGGCATTGGTGCCGGTCGCTGGCCCGGTGCCGCCGCC
>JAMQPI010000008.1 GCA_023717565.1 Pyrinomonadaceae bacterium
TCACCCAATCTGCGCTCAATCAACCGAGCCATGTAGTTTACCATAGCCATGATGCGTGAATATTCAATTCTCATCGGTCCGACGACTCCCAGTGTGCCGGGGTTCTCGCTGAAGCCAATTCGGTAAGGGGCGGTAATGAGAGCACAATTTCGCATGGAAGATGTAGGATGCTCCCTCCCAATAACCACGTTGACGTCGCCGCGAAATGCAGGTTGCTCTCGCGAGACACACTCATTGAGTATCTTGAGTAAACGCGATTTTTCTTCGAAGGTGCGAAACAGCTCGCGCATTCTGTCAACGTCCACAAAATCGGGTTTGGTGAGCATGTTGGATGCGCCATCTACATAAACCTCGCCGGCGCTCGACTCTTCACCATTCAAACTCATATCGCAAAGCAAAATGGCGTTGCGCAGTAGCCGATCATACAGGGCCTTTTCTTCCTTCATCAGCTCCAGGATTTCAGCGCGAATGGCGATTAGACTCTTACCGCTGAATTCGGTGTTTAAGTAGCGGGCGGTACGTTCCAGATCTTCCTGGGTAAGGTTCTCCTCCAACCGAATGATTTTGTTGTGGATGATGTTGGACGTCGTGACGAGCACGACCAGAATCCGCTTGTCAGACAGCTGCAGAAACTCGATGTGACTTAGCCGATTCTCAGCCAGCGACGGTGAGACAACAATTCCCACGTTCTCAGAAAGTTCCGAGAGAGCGTGAGAAGCCTTTTCCATCAGTCGTTCCGGAGACGAGGAAGACTCGAGCCCGGTGGAAGAGAAAACGGCATCGATCGCCTTGAGGTCGGCACGTGAGAGTCGCGCCTCTCCGAGCATGTTGTCGACAT
Organism: Pyrinomonadaceae bacterium; assembly: GCA_023717565.1. GTDB lineage: Bacteria > Acidobacteriota > Blastocatellia > Pyrinomonadales > Pyrinomonadaceae > PSRF01. The sequence goes on from JAMQPI010000008.1 coordinate 839, forward strand.
AGTAACGATAACCCTTGTCGGTAGGGACCCGTCCGGCGGAGGTGTGAGGTTGTTCTACCAGGCCGGCCTCTTCAAGTTCCGCCATCACATTTCTAATCGTAGCGGAGCTCCAACCATGCCCATGGGCGAACCGGTCAGACAGCACCAAGGAGCCAACCGCTTCACCCGTGACGAGATGCTCTTTGATTATGGCCGCGAGCACGGCTTGCCCACGGGAATCAGGGACGTTCTTTTCTGAGGTTTGAAGATTACTACGACGAGCCATTAGATGTTCGTTTAGACACTAATCCGGAATGGAGGAACTGTAACGTTCGCTCACTTGAAGGGTGCCCCGACGCAGCCGACCCAGGAAACCGCCCAAAGCACCGGTCGCAGTATAAAGGAATCATCAAGGTGGCTGCAAACAGAGGAATTTGACCGCCCTCAACCCGCAGTCAATTTCGACCTCTTCGGCTAATTCCACGCCTCACATACACTTAGGTGCCGATCTTTGAAGAGCAATCTTAGGAAGCCGTAAACTGCTGTAAAACTTGGGCTTAGAGACGCCTCCTGAACCTTCGCCATTTCTCTCAACTCAGAACGAAGGAGTGTCGGCCTCTTTTATTGGGGTTTTCACAAACTGCTGAAAATCCATTGACGCCCAACACGCGCGCTACTTAAGATGTTTCCAAATTGGAATGGCTTTGGGTTTGGAACTCCCTGGTAAGATCTAAGGGGTTCGAGGGTCTCTCCCTTCCATCAAAACGCAGAAAACCTCAATCAGGCGTGACGGCAGTAGTCAGTAGGAGCACGGGCGATGAATGAAGTCAAAAAGTATTTTGCAGACGCATTTCGCCACCTCGGAAACAACCGTCCCGTGCCTGAGATCGAGGTTCGCTATTATCCCTATGCCGGACTGCACCACACCATCCGAGTGCGCTCGGGACGCGTCTACGTTCGTTTGTCCGATATTTGCAAGGGCGGTCCGCCCGAGGCGGTACGCGCACTTGCTTTCGTGCTCGTCGCCAGATTGTTGGGAAAAAGAATTCCAGACGTACACAAACGGGTCTACCAGGATTACTCAGTAACCTCTGAGGTCATGCGTTCGTCTGACCTGGCTCGTCGACGGCGCGGCCGCAAGTTGATTTCCTCAGCGCAGGGCGAGGTTTATAACCTGGACAAGATGTTTGCGAAGCTCAACCGACGCTATTTCGATGGCGGGTTGGCCAAAGCGACACTTACATGGTCACAGCGGCGAACTCGCAATATTCTCGGCCATCATGATCGCGTCTACGACACCATCACTATTAGCAAGACGCTCGATTCACATGAAGTCCCCGAATGGTTCGTAGAATTTATTCTTTATCATGAAATGCTTCACATCAAACACCCGGCCCGGTTAATCAACGGCCGGCGCTATTATCACACCAGTGCTTTTCGCCAGGATGAGCGACGCTTTCCCCACTACAACGACGCTCAGAAATGGCTCGAAAGGGTAGCTCGGCTGAGAAAGGTCCCGCGGGCTCGCGCGGCCTAGCTCTCTTTTTGGAACCGCTTAGACGACCAGACGTTAAGCAAGGGTGAGGTAGGTGGGCTCCTCAAAAAGACGGCTGATCCGAAACTGAAAAGGTTTTGGTGAGGCCGTCTTTTCTTGCCGAGATCCAGTCGTGATGGCGGCTGGACAAAGATCTCAGGCCCTCGTTAGACTAAGTGTTTTGTTACGTAACGAAAACGCCAACCTATTGCAGGTACGAACTTGAATCACTCTTTACTTGGAGATTGAAATTATTCTATGGCTATTCAAGCAACTCAGATTCGGCGCGGCATGGTAATCGTCTTCGAAGGTCAGCCGTGCAAAGTTATGGAGTTTCGCCACCATACGCCTGGCAACCTGCGCGCGATGGTACAAACCAAACTCCGGAACATTAAGACCGGGTCATCCTTCGAGCATCGGTTTCGTTCTTCCGACACGGTGGATCGAGCAAGTTTGGAGCAGCACGAGATGGAGTACCTTTATTCCGATGGTGCTCATCACCACTTCATGAACACCGAAAACTACGAACAGGTTGCGCTCAGTGGAGAGGAGCTCGGCGATGCGGCTCAGTGGCTGAATCCCGGGCTCCGTCTACAAGCTGAGTTTTATGAAGGCGCGCCCGTCGGCATTGACCTGCCACCATCAATGGAGCTCACGGTAACTCGAACAGACCCCACAATGAAGGGGGCAACCGTCTCCAACGTCAATAAGCCGGCCACACTCGAAAACGGCGTTACCATCACCGTTCCACCCTTTGTCAATGAAGGTGATCGCATCCGCGTGGATCCCACCGAAGGTCGGTACATTGAACGAGCAAAATGAGCAAGGGTCACTCGCACATGGCGGCGGGAAGAGGAGAGAGCATTTTCCATTTTCCATTTCTCATTTCTCATTCATTTTGTTCAACAATGGTTTCGGCTTTGCAATACACGAGTCCGCGCCGCTTCGACATCTTTTTCTTCAATGAAAAATGAGAAATGGAAAATGGAAAATGGAAAATTCTTCCTCCTGCTCTGACCCCGCAATAACTGCCGTCCCTTCGCTATGTACCTTGTCTACAGCTCCCTACTGACCCTCGGCTTCCTGGTATTGCTACCGCGGTTTCTCCTCGACGCTCTTCGGCATGGCAAGTATGTAGCCGGATTTCGGGAACGCCTGGGTGCGCTCTCGAAAATCGCGAGCGGAGGCCGACCAGTTGTTTGGATCCACTGCGTATCGGTCGGGGAATCTCAGGCGGCTCGGCCATTAGTGCACGGCATACAACAGAGATTCCCTAACCACGTTCTCGTAATATCAACGACTACGCTGACCGGTCAAACTCTTGCTCGCGAGCTTTTCAAAGCCGAAGCCGCGAAAGTCTTTTACTTCCCATTCGACTGGCGCTGGACGGTTCGGCGGGCACTCAAAGCAATCAACCCATCTGCCGTTCTGATTATCGAAACTGAGCTATGGCCGGGCTTTCTTTACGAGTGTAACCGACAGCAGATTCCAGTGGCCCTCGTCAACGGCCGGATTTCCCATCAATCGTTTCGTAGATATAAGTGGGTGAGCGGGTTCGTCTCGCGGGTTCTCGAAAGTGTGAGTGTCGGAATAATGCAAACGGAGGCCGATGCTGAGCGTATTCGCAACCTCGGGCTCCGTCCCGACAAAGTTTTCATTTCGGGCAATCTGAAATTTGACGCCGGTAGCATGCCGACCTCAAATTCATCCGCTGACGAACTCCAGGAAAGGTTCAATATTACCAGTGAGGCGCCGCTGGTTCTTGCCGCCAGCACTCACGCTCCCGAAGAACGGGTGGTGCTGGCAGCCTTTCAAGATCTCAGAAACGGGTCATCGCAAACAATCAGGCTATTGCTCGCACCGCGCCACCCTGAGCGCTTCGCTGAGGTTGCGTCCCTGCTCAACGGCTCGGGACTGACCTGGACGCGCCGCTCAAACGCGTCGAGTTCGATCGATCGAACCTGCGACGCAATTCTCCTCGACACTATCGGCGAGCTCCCGACCCTTTATTCGCTGGCCGCGGTAGTCTTTGTGGGCGGTAGCATCGCGAACCATGGCGGGCATAACATCCTTGAACCGGCCGCAGTAGGCGCAGCAATAATCACGGGGGCACATACCCACAACTTCGAGGACATTGTTTCGTTCTTTTCCGAAAATCAGGCGATCATTCAGCTGCCTGTTATGTCCGACGGACAAGCCGACAGTGCCCTGGCGGATGTGTTGAAAGAATTATTAGCTGACATACCACGACGACGTGAGCTGGGGCAGCGGGCGAAGCATCTGGTTGAGCAGAATCAAGGAGCAACGCAACGCACCCTGGATCTGCTGGACTCATTGCTCGTAAGCGACCGCCAGCAACCATCAACTGCTAGCTCTGCTGGGGCCTGAAACTACATGAGCTCCTTTTCCAACGTGATGCTTCCTCCTCTAAGCGCACTCTACCGAGCTGTGACGCAAACCCGACTCGCTGCGTACAACCGTGGTTTGCTCACCACCACCAGGCTTCCGGCTCCAGTCATCAGCGTTGGGAACCTAACCACCGGCGGAACCGGAAAGACTCCTCTGGTCGAATGGGTGTGCCGAACGCTGGCACGGAAGCAAAGAAAGGTATGCATTCTGACGCGCGGTTACGGGCGGCCCAACCCCGGATCGCGAGTAGTCGTTTCAGATGGCTCCACTGTCTTGACCAATGCCATTGAAGCCGGTGACGAACCGTTCTTGCTGGCACAAAATCTAAAAGGACTTGCTGCAGTGATCAGCGATTCGAATCGTCTCGCTGCCGGCAAGTGGGCTATTGATAATCTCGGCACTGAAGTCTTTGTCCTGGACGACGGTTTTCAGCATCTTGCTCTGGCGCGCGACCTCAACATCCTGACAATCGACGCAACCAAACCCTGGGGCGACGGAAAGCTCTTGCCAGCAGGGAGACTGCGGGAACCGCGATCGGGTCTATCTCGGGCTGATTGTGTGGTCGTGACCAGAACCGATCAGAGCGATGAACTGGTAGCGTTGGAAGCGGAGATTCAAAGACTCAATGGCTCTTGTTCGATATTCAGATCGGAAATGACGGTTAAGAGTATTTCCCGGATGAACCCCGAGGGACCAGATGGACTGGTGTCTCCACCTCAGCCGGCAGCAGCCTTCTGCGCGGTAGGAAACCCTGAGTCTTTCTTTAAACTGCTGCGCCAGGCAGGAATCGATCCGGCTCTTACTCGCATTTTTCGGGATCATCACCAGTACACGCAGGCAGACATCGACTCTCTGACGCGGGAGTCTCGAAACGCTGGTGCGCGAAGTATGATTACAACGGCCAAAGACGCTGTAAAACTACAACAGAGCAGGTTCGCGCTTCCGTGTTACTTAGTGAACATAGAGATTTCGATCGCTGAGGACGACAGATTTATTCAGTTGGTAGATAACGCCGCTGCAGCGTGATTTCGGTTGCCGGTTATTGTAACGGTGGGTCTGTGGTGTCGGGCGGTTTGGCGCTGGGCTGGGGCGCAGGCTTGCCGGGCGGGGGCATCGCAGGCTGGTCGTTCGTGTTCACCCTGGTGGAAGGAGTGGGCAAAGTAACGTTCTTAGCGGGTTTGTTCGTATTCTGGTTTGAGTTTACGTCCGCGGCATTTGCGTTCGTGTTGGCGTCAACAATGACACTCGGAGAGAGTGTCGCTTCGGCGTTGGCGTTGGCATTTACATTCTCGTTCGCATTGGCCGCCCGGGTCGTCGTCCCACCCGAAGGAATATCCGATTCAGCTTTTCCGGTAGCCGGAGGTGAAGGGTCGACAGCCTGACTGTTGGGGTCTGCAACCAGTCCCGGTTGAGACTGATTGTTCGCCGGCGACGAGTCTCTGGTAAACGCATACACGACTGCGAAAACGAGTAGCAGGGCGGCGAGCGAAGGAATCAATATCTTCCAGAGATTCAGATTGGCTGCCGGTGAAGTTGTGTACGTTTCATTCGTTCGCGGCGCGACGTTCGACCCCGACCCTTGCCCAACTCTGGGCCGCACCGCCGTTTCTTCATCTGGTTCGGCCAACACGCGCTCACCCGTAGAATAAGTAGGCACGACTATTCTATCTCTCGCAGACGACGACGGAACCGGCGGCGCAGTCACCGCCTCCATGCCTGCCGCCAACGTCAGGTCATCAACCAAATCTCCCACACGCTGGTATCGATTATCCGGGAGCTTGGCCAATGAACGCTGCACGACGCGTCCCACAGGCGCAGGCAAATCAGGTCTCTCCTGCAGAACCGAAGGAGCTTCCTCCTGCATGTGCTTCATCATTATTGAGGTTGGCGATTTGCCGGTGAAAGGCACATGCCCGACCAGCATTTCATAGATGATCACGCCGAGCGAGTAGATATCGGAGCGAGCGTCGATTTCCGACGCCTGCGAACATTGCTCTGGTGACATGTATTGCGGGGTTCCGATTACCAGATCCGGGGCCGTGAGACCGGGATCGTAAGTACCGCTGGGCTCATTGATCTTGGCGATGCCGAAATCCAATACCTTTGCATAGTCGGCCCCGGCGGAATTCAACAACATGATGTTCTCGCTCTTGAGATCGCGATGCACTACGCCTTGCTCGTGGGCCGCATCCAATGCCCCACCCACCTGCCTGATGATTTCGACCACTCGTGGCAGTGGCATCGGGCCTGCTTCTCTAATGATCTCTTTGAGTGTCTTCCCATCGATGTACTCCATTACCAGGAAGACGATGCCATCTTCGGACTCTCCGAAGTCGGTAACACTCAAGGCATGAGGATGTGAGATCCGAGATGCAGCTCGCGCCTCCCTCGAGAAGCGAGCAACTATCTTTTCGTCGGCCGCAAGGGCTGACCGCAAGACCTTAACCGCCACAGTCTTGTCCATCAGAACATGTGTGCCGCGGTAGACGGTGCCCATGCCTCCCTCATTGAGACGTTCGTCCATTCGGTACTTGCCGGCCAGGACTTGGCCCAGTAGCGAGTCGCCGGTCTTCTCCAGAGCGGTACCGTCGGAAGGACAGAGTGTGGTGGTGTCCGGATATTCAGCTCCGCAATTCGGACATGTTTTCATCGACGGATGGTGCCTCGCTGCTTTCTGTTCGGGGGAGACGTCAGCGTATCACACAGTTTTCGAGACACGCAAAGATAGGCGAAAAAGCCAAAACAAAGATGCGAGCGCAGCTAACAGCTCCGCTCGCATCTCCTTTTAGGTCGTAGGTCGAGTAGGCTAGGTCTTTACGAACACGATAACCAGCGCGAACAGAACCAGCGATTCGATCAGCGCCAGACCTAAGATCATCATTGTCTGAATCTTGGCTGACGCACCCGGATTACGGGCCGCCCCTTCGCAAGCAGCAGCGCCGATACGGGATTGGCCCAGAGCGCCGCCAACGACCGCGATGGCAAAGCCAACGCCGGCAGCGATCGCCTTGAGCCCGGCCGAGTTGTCTGCTGCCGCCACCGGTGCCTGTGCCAGCACTGGCATGGCGGTCATCAGCACGCCCACCAACGCAAAGAATAGAATTCTAAGTTTTCTCATCGACGTTTCTCCATCTGAAGTCGGGCTTCAGAATGATTGGGTACAGTTACCAACCGAATTAGAAGTCAGAACTGGCTGATATTATTTCGCCTGCATCCGGTATCCACCGCCCCTCGAACAACGGCGCTCCTGCAAAACAGACACTTCCTGCTTCAAAAAGCGAAGCTATGACTTGCTCAGTAATGATCCATTCGGATGATTCTGGTTACCTGAATTGCTATGTGCGATCAACGTACTCGGCGCACTTGCCAGAGCCGCTCGAATCGCGCTGCGGTAGTAAAAATGCGTGTTGATGCCGTCAGGAAACTGCGAGCGCCTCATGCTGCTCCAGACTCTGATGGCCCTCGATAGCTGGTTCCCCGTGCTCGCCATGTTCCTCATGCGGCGCATGCGATACTTCGCTCAAATAGAGTTGTGAAAGCAGGATAAACACAAACGTCTGCACAAACGACACAAAGACTCCGAGCGGCATGAGCGCTACTGGTAATAACCAGTTCGTCCAAGGGGGGAAGATATTCGCAACTGTGCTGGTAACCTGTTCATCGGCAAATATGTTTCCGAAGAGGCGGATGCCCAGAGAGAACGGGCGGATGAGGTTACTGATAACTTCTATTGGGAAAATCAACCAGGAGATCCACCAAATCGGACCTGCCAAATGCTTTAAGTGTCCGAGAATCCCATTCTCTGCGATGCCCACGTAGTTGTAGTAGAAAAACGAGCTCAGACCGAGAGCGAAGGTGACGCTGGTGGCCGCGGTCGGCGACATAAACAAGGGGAACAGACCCATCAAATTCGAAACCAGGATCAGCACCGCGAAGGTCATCACAATGGGGAAGTACTTCAACCCGTGCGGACCCACAATATCTTCGAGCATGCCGCGCACTGCGAGCACACCCACCTCGAGAGTTTGTTGTCCGGGCCCGGGCTCTTCAGTTGACAGCTTTCCTTTAAGAATCCAGATGATGGTTACAGTCAGGATGCAGGCGATGATAAACATCACCGTGTACCAGGGGATCGCTGTCTCAGGCGTATACGGTCCAAACACGGCCTCGGCTGTCGTATGAAAGTTGGCGAAGAACTTGTCCCAAAGCGGCTTCGTGTACGCTTTCTCAAACTCGTAGACCCGCTGGCCAAAGAGATCATTTACAAACTGGACAATAATCGGTGTGTGATGAGCGGACTCTGCCGCATGTTCACCGTGCTCCGCAGCCTTAGCCGTTTCCAGCAACCAGAACATTAGTTCGTTTCCTCTCGATGAATGATTGCGAAATAGAACTCTCTAAATGCTTCTATAAATAATGCGACCACGAAACTGCATAAACCCGCCAACGCAGCGGGCAGTGAGACGATATTTAGCTGGTACGCGGCGAATATGATTATCCCAACCACGAAGTAGCGCAAAACATACTGGGCCACCTTCATCTGAGGCTTGGCGCCCAGGCTGAGAGCGAGCGAGAATCCAGCGGAAATGGAAGTTCGCATCCAATAGTAGTTAAGCAACGAAAGTGACCCGCCCAACAGTAGGCCCGCGGTAATTCGCCAGGGTGCGAATGGAGCGCTGACCATAACGGCTAGCGCGACGGAGGTTGCCATGGCGCGGAAAATACGCCGATCGACACCATTGTCAGCCGCGGCCGCAAGCGCGCTCCCGCCTTCGTTGTTTTCTGTGTCTATCATTAGCGAAGCTGGTGATCTTACACGGACAAACAGCGAGTTGTCGAGTTAGGATAACTTTGAAGTCAGCCTGACGAATTGGTAAAAGCCGGCCACTGCGCCGAGTACTATCCCGGCAACCAACAACCAGGGGGCCGTCCCCAGCCACCAATCCAACAGCCAACCCACGCCACAAAGCCCTATGACGGACGCGAACAGGTTAAAAGCGGCGGCATAGGCAATGCCGCTTTTGCGGTTTGCTTCCTGATCGTCCTTACTCACCATAACGATTACCAACTCTCGCGCGTCAGGAAGTTTTTCGGCAGTTCGTAAAGCAGCGCGCGTCGAGAGTGGCGCATGGAATCGTGAATGAAACAGACGTGTGTGCACCAGCATGCTTTACCGCCATCGATAGCGTTCAGTTCCACTTCTCGATCATGCGCCGCCCAGAGCGCGCCAAAGTCGTAATCAAAATCGCCGAGG